>JBEDKU010000471.1:0-3642 GCA_041172045.1 Verrucomicrobiota bacterium
AATTTGGGAGTCTGTTCTTTTTCCGTGTGTTCTGTGCGTTCCGTGGTTCCCCCATCTTCCATGAGTTAAGAACAGACTGGAATGTCTGCATCACTTTCACTCGGAGCGGACCTCACTGAAACGGATTCAATGTCCTGACTCCGGTTTTCTCGAAGTCATTTATATTACGAGTGACGAGAGTTAGAGCGTGGCGGCTGGCGGTGGCGGCGATCTGACTGTCGAGAGAGGGAACGTTGACGCCTGCTTTTTCCCACTTGGCCTTGAGCTGGCCCCAGATGTGGGCGGTGCTGGTGTTGAATCCGAGGATGCGGCCCTGCATGCAGTCGCAGAGCGATTGGAGCCACTGCTGAAGCTGGGTTTTGCGCTTTCCATCAGGCAGTCGCTCGATGCCGCGGCGGATTTCACCGATGGTGATGGTGCTGACGTAGAGCTCGCTCTCGTGCTGGCGGAGCCACTCGATGACTTTGGCGTCCGGCTTGGGTTTTGCCTGCTCGCTGATGACGTTGGTATCGACGAGGTAGTTCAAAATACGAGAGGGGCGGTGTCGTCCTTTTCCCGTTCTGGAATCTCAAACGGGCCGGGACAGGCGAGAAGGAGATCCACCAGGCCGCGGTTCGCGGGTTGGGTGATGCGCCGGAGGGTGATGGTGTCCTCGTCTTCAATGGTCACCTCAAAGTCGTCGCCTGCCTGAAGGTGGAGTTGCTCGCGGATGACTCCCGGCAGGACGATTTGGCCTTTCTGGGATAGAACGGTGGTCATGGTAGGAATATCTTACACTTTGAGGATTTGATAGCAAGGGACGAAAAAGCCGGCACTGTGCGTGGATACCAGATTTCGCGCGGAATAAATTTCGCGCTCCAATTATTCGGTTCTCACCTGGAACTCCACCTTCCATCGTTGCTCGGAGCCGGTGTGGTTCATCCAGAGTTCGAGGTTGCCCATTTCGGTGACGACAGCGTCGATTCTGACGGGGATGACCTGGCCTTCGGTGAAGCCTTCGAGGACGGGGAGGTTGACTTCGATGCGGCTGGTTTCCTCGAGTTCGCGTTCGGCGTTGGGGAGGATTTGGCCGGGGGTGTCGCCGCTGCGGATTTCGGAGGAAAAGAAGCGGAAGCTGGCGGGTTTGCCGGTGACGAGTCCGAACTCGCGGCCTTCGATGAGGCAATCGCTGCCTTCCTCCATGCCTTGGGGGACGACGCAAAGCGCTTTGACCGGCGGCTTGAATCCGGGGACGGCGGGCATCGAGGATTCGAGGCCGATGTAGTAGGACCGCGCGGTGCCGGCCTTGATGCGGATGCCGTGGCCGGTGGCGCGGTTATGGCCGTAGAAGGCGGCGCCTTTGGCCACGGCGAGGTCGGGTTCGTCGCCTTCGAGGGAGCGGACTGGGGTGCCGTCGTTCCATGAGGCGAGCAGGTCGAGCACGCGTTGGCGGACGGGTGCGGCTTTGAAAACGCCGCCGTTGAAGAGGACGGCGCTGGGTTTCAGGTAGTTGCCGGTTTGCTCGCCGACGAGGGCGGTGAGGGATTCGCTGGCTTTGACGTTTTGCAGGCTGCGGGTGAGGAAACGGGCGAGGTGCTTGCTGATGACGGGATCGGACGCGTAGGGCAGGCCGAATTCCTGGAGCGCGGCACCGCTGGTTTCGAACGGGGCGTCGGTGACGCGGGTCATTTCGAGGAAACCGTCGAGCACGACCTGCTCGAGGGTGGCGCGGTCGAGTTTGGTCGAGAGGGTGCCGGCGAAGAGGCCGGAGCCGCGGGACGGGACGGTGACGGGGGCTTGATCGAGTGAGGGGTCGGAAAAGAGCGTGATTTTGGCGACGCTGGCGGCGTGGATGAGAGAGAGGAATTGCCAGTCGTCGATGGATTTTCCGGCGTCTTCGAGTTGGGCGCGCAGGGTGTAGGCGAGGGCGAGGTCCATGTTGTCGCCGCCCAACAAGAGGTGCTCGCCGACGCTGATGCGTTCGAGCGCAAGATTCCCACCGCTGGAAGTGACGGCGATGAGGCTGAAATCCGCCGTGCCTCCGCCGACGTCGCAGACGAGCACGATGTCACCGGCGCTGACTTGCGTGCGCCAATCGGCTCCGGCCTGGGCGGTCCAGGCGTAGAACGCGGCTTGGGGTTCTTCGAGGAGGACGACGTTTGGCAGGCCTGCGGCTTCGGCGGCTTCGTAGGTGAGATTTCGGGCGACTTCGTCGAACGAGGCGGGGACGGTGAGGACAATCTGGCCTTGAGAGAGATCCCATTCGCGACCTTTGGAGGCTTCGGCGTGGAGAAATCCTTCCTTGAGGTGGGCCAGGTAGCGGCGGGAGCATTCGAAGGGAGAAAGTTTTCCTTCGATGGTGGAGGCCCACGGGAGGACGGGTTGGCGGGGATCGACGTGGGGATTGGAAAGCCAGGATTTCGCGGATGTCACCAACCGGTCGGGAACCAAGGTGCCGTGCTCGCGGGCGAAATGGCCGACAATTCCGGAATCCGACGGCCACGGCAATTTCACGGCATCGGCGGGAAATTCCTGCGGATTCGGGATGTAGAGCGCGGAGGCGAGCGTCGGCATTTCGCCAATCCGGTTCGGCGCGAGGATCTGGGTGATTTCGACGATGGACGCGTGTCCGGTCTCGAAATCCGTGACGGCGATGGCGCTGTTGCTGGTGCCAAGGTCGATGCCGAGGCTGAATTGGAAACTCATAGTGAAAGGGGGATCATTTGACCTCGACCTGCGCCGGAGCGATGGCGGGCAAGCGGTCGGTTTTCAAAACGCGCGGTAGTTTCACCGAGGTGGTTTTCCAGCCTTTATGGACGACTTTTCCGGTAAACGGCGCTTCACCCGACAGATTGCCGACGAGGCGGAATTCATCGGCGGAGTAGCCGGCGGGCACCGTGATGGTCGCGCCCTCCCCTTCGGAGCTGATCGGTTCGATGTGGAAATGTTCGCTCAAAGCCTCTTTGCAACCTTGATGCACGGCCCGTGCCACGCCACCGACGTCGGCGTCGCTGTAAGGTGTGATGTCCTCCATCAGGAAATCGACGAAACGGCCCTTTTCCTGGAAAATCCCAAGCAGCGTGACGACTTCCGCCTGGGCCTGGTTTTGCGGCACCGCGGTCGGGATGGGCTTCACGGCCTCGGCCACGGCGGGCTTCGGGGCTTCCGGGGGCGTTTTTCCGGTGAAAAGCATCACCAGCAGCGCCATTGCCACGACGAGCGTGGCGAGGGCGAGGGTGTGGGAGAATCCGGCGGCAGCGGGCACGAGCTGTGCGGCGGTGAGAAGGATGACGAGAACGGCGGCGATTTTCACGGGTTATTGAGAGTTGGGGCTGGGTGTTCGGAGGGGCAATTTCCGTAACGCGAACATACCGCGCCGGCTTGGGGTGCCAAGGAGTTTGATGGGTGGTTGATTTTTCACCGAGGTGTCGATCATCGCCCAAGACATGGCTGATCGGCCAATAGACAAGGCCGCCGATGGCGACGAGGATCGTAAAAGCGCCGGATCCACGGCGCTCTATAAACCCAACCCATTCCCGGTGAATCCCAACCACTTCACATCCCGTTTTCGCGCCCACGTGCGACAGGTCTTTTCTTCGGCGAAACGCGATTTCACCTCCCTGCGAAAAATTCCAAGTGCCTGCGGGATCGTCGTGCTGGCAT
>JBEDKU010000472.1:0-6196 GCA_041172045.1 Verrucomicrobiota bacterium
CCCGTAGCTTTTTGACGATCTCCTCTGGCTTGTGTCTCTTGCGTTTCATGGGGTTCTTCAGCGCCTTTCTCGCGCCGGGGAACTCTCATAGCAGATGGATCAATTCTTGGGGAGCATTCCACCACCCCACCCTCCCCCCATGAAAATGAATATCCCGCTTATCGCGGCACTCGTCGCCGGACTGCCAATGGCAGCCAGCGCGTTCACGCTCGACGCCGTCGGTTACGAAGGTTCCGAGCTTTCGCTCAATCCCGTGTCGGTATTTGTTCCCGGTTACGGCGAACTGATATTCGAAGCCGCGGTTGGCTCCACGCTGGTGGTCAACTCGGCTTATCAAAACGACAATGGGTTTGGAGGTCCGTCACTGAGTTTTGATCAGAATGAAGCGGTCAAAATCACCTTCAACGGCCTGCCGCCGCTGAATGTTGATTTCGATTTTGTCGGCGTCTCGGCCGGAGAAAGCTTTGTCGTGCAGAAAGACCTGTTCACCCCCCAGGCGTTTCTCGTCACCCTTCAAGGCGGCGGAGACGGAGCAGGTCTGTATGCCGTCAGTTGGAATACCGAAGTGATTCCCGAGCCCACCTCGGCCATGCTGGGACTGATCGGAACCGCAGTTTTCGCCTTCCGCCGCCGTCGTTAGACGTTGGTTGGAAGCCTGAAAATCCAAAGGCGCGTCCCTCGCACGGGGACGCGCCTTTTTTGTGAGGATCCCCGCCGCTATTTCATGCGGCGGACTTCTTTCAATTCCTGGGTCTCCCGGAAGATCACCTTGCCGAGACGGTAGCGGGTTTTTTCCTCACGGACGATCCCGGTGCCCGGCGAGAACCAGATGGTCCGCCGCAGCTCAAGATCCCCGTCGGTGCCGGACATCAGCAACCGGATGGCAGGAAACTTCGCCGCCGGGACAATGATGTCCTCTCTCGCGATGACCTGGGTTTTCCGCGAAAGACCGGCGCCCGCCTGGATTTCGGGCGACTCGGTGCCGGCTTTCATGCCGGCGATGACGAAGGGCACCGGATGTTCGAGCCACATCGGACGGGTGGTTTCCGGGCGCATGATCATCGACCCACGCATCAGGATCCGGTCGTCGTAAATTTCCACAAACTCACGCTCAACGGGCGAGGCGGGCACGATGACTTCGAAGCAATCGACTTCCGGCAGGCCTTCCGCCGGCGAGATCTTCCCGAGGTAGGTGCGGGTGCGCAGGTGTTTCTCATCCACCTCCGCCGCGCCGGGTGTGGTGGTGTTCTCGGGGATTTGCAGGTGGACGTTGTAAATCCACACGTCACCCTTCGTGACGGGCAGCAGCGGAACATCGGGACGGACGGCTTCCGGCGCGGCGGCGGCCACGGCCGGCTTCTTGGACGCATCACAAGAAATCAGGCAGAAAGCCGCGACGAATGGAAAGGAGGAGAGGGCGCGAAGATTCATGAATGCTTAGGGCGGTGGTGCTCCGAGCTCGACCACGGCGTGGTTCCCCCCGGCATAAGGAGCGCCCAGGCGCGGTCTGGACGCGGGTTGCGGAAAATAGCGGGCCCCCCGTCTGCGCAGGAACACGATGATCAACGAGATCCCGGCGATGACCGGAACCACCGACGCGGCCGTGAGCATGGCGGCCATGGTCCGCTGGCGCGACCGGGTTTCCAATTCGGAGCGGATCCGGCCGCTCTCGGTCCGGATTATCTCGCTGCGGTTGAGAGCGTTGGCCATCCAGTAGCGGAGCATGTCGGCGGCCTCGTTGGCGGCGGCCCTCACCTTGTCGGCGTCCTTGGCTTCCGAGGCCGCGCGGCGGCGGCCGGCGTTGACCGCCTGCTGGACCTGGTCCGGATTGAGATGTTCGACAAGTCTGCCGTTGGGGACAATCCACGGACCGTCCTCGCGACCGGGCACGTGCAGCACCACGCAATGCAGCGGTGACTTGCACCACGCGGAGGCGAACGACCGCGCGACGTGCTCGGGCGGGGCGTTTCCCAATTCCGGCACCACGACGACGATCACATCGATGCCTTCTTTTTGATAGAACGCGGCGAGGGGATCAGAGATCGCCTTGACCTGGGCGGGGTCCATAGAGCCACCCGGATCAAATACCGACAACGGCGGGCGCGGTCCGTATTCGAAGACTTTTCGCGGGCCTGAAGCGAAGTCACCCGTTCCCTGCGCCGACGAAGGACCGGACAAAACGAGCGCCAGAATGACCGGGATGAGTTTGGCGATCATGAGGAAATTCTAGCGGGTTTACGGATGCCGTAACTTGTCCAGGCAAGCTCAAGCCGGCTGCGGGTGCTTTTGAAAAACCGGATGATCGCTTCCGTCGGATCGCCGGCACGCCACGGCCCGGCCATGGTTGCTAGAATGTCTTTCCATCCGTCGTCGGACAAACAGGACTCCGCCGCGTAGCCGGGAATGACGGCGGCCTGGCCGGAGTCCGCGTTGATGAGCAGAAGAATGGTGGCGGCGCGGTCTTCCGGCGTTTCATTTTCATCCAGCGGGCAGGCGTTGAGCAGCCAGAAACCGAAAACCGACAGGCGGGTCTCCGGCGGCAGAATCACCGTGCAAATCCGCCACTGGAACTGCGGAAACCGCCGGCGCAGGCTGTCCCGCGCGGCTTCGATTTTCCGGACGGCATGGGGCTTCAGGATGCCCGCCGCATCGAGAATGGGTAGAAACGGCGGCGGATGGTCCGGAAACATCGCGACGGTATCACCGCCGGTGAAATTGCATCCCGGGCACCAGTTGGAATCCGCCTTCACGGGGCCACCGCAGGCCGGGCAGGTGTTCACACCCGACGAACCGGCGCGGGATGGACTGCGGGTGGCGCTCATTTCTCAAGACGGATGGCCGTGGAACGGCCGTGGGCGTCCAGCCCCTCGATGCGGGCGAATTCCTCGACCACGGAGAGCGACTTCCTGACAGAATTTTTATCCAGCCGGACAATACTGGTGCGGCGCTGGAACTGGTCCGCGCGGATGCCGGAAAACGAACGGCCCGAGCCGCCGGTGGGCAGCGTGTGACTGGGACCTGCCAGAAAATCGCCGACGGCGACCGGCGAGTCGTTTCCCAGATAGATCGCGCCGGCCGTGAGGATCCGCGGCAGCCAGCGGTCCTCGTCCGCTGTGATCAGCGAGACGTGCTCCGCCGCGAAGGTGTTGGCAATGACGACTGCTTCCTCGAACGATTTCACGTGCAGCAGGAAAGTCCCGCGCTTGAGCACCTCGCGGATGATCTTCGTGCGGGACAGCTTCGGAAGCTGCCGCTCGACGGACTTGACGACCTTCCCTAGCAGTGCCTTGGAATCGGTGATGAAGCCGACCACGCTGTCACCGCCGTGTTCGGCCTGGGCGAGGATGTCCGCGGCGATGAAATCCGGGTTGCCGGTCTTGTCGGCGAGGATGAGGATTTCACTCGGGCCGGGTAGAAGATCGATGGAAACCGCTCCGACGAGCTGGCGTTTCGCCTCGACCACAAAACTGTTTCCAGGGCCGAAAACCCGGTCCACCGCGCGGATCGAGCGGGTTCCCAAGGCCAGCGCGGCGATCGCCTGCGCGCCGCCGATCTTGATCGCCTCGGTCACGCCGGCGGCTTTCAGCGCGTAAAGCAGCGCGGGATTCACCGAGCCATCCGGGCCACAGGGAGTCGCGGCGAGTATCTCAGGAACCCCCGCGGCCTGTGCGAAGCCGGCAGTCATCAACGCCGTGGAAACCAGCGGTGCCTTGCCTCCCGGCACATAAACCCCCACCCGCTCGAACGGCGTGAAGCGCTCGCCCACCGTCGCACCTTCCGCGTTTTTCGCGGACCAGTCCTTGCGCAGGCTCCGTTTCGCGAAGGCGTGGATGTTTTTCAAAGTCCGGGCGACGGCGATTTTCGTTTCCGGAGCAACCGCAGCCTCGGCGGCGGCGAACTCCGCCTCACTGACAAACAACGTCTTCGCGGTCAGCGTCGCGCCGTCAAATCGCTTGGTGAAAGTGAACAACGCCTCGTCGCCCCGGGTCGCAACCTCGGCGATGATCTGGGTCACCAAATCGCGCACGCCGGGCTCCGGCATGGCGCGGCGGTTGAGACGGCGGACGAATGGCGTGTAGCCGGGGTCGAGGTAGCTGAGAATTTTCATGCCGGGTGGAGGTGCGGACCATGCACGCGGATCCGCCGTTCGCCAAGTCCGATCCGATGACAATCCGGGCATTCATCCGCATCAGGGTATCAGGCGTGGAGTCCGCCGGCGAGTCATCACGGCAACTGTCTGAACCACCCTTAGCCAAACATCGCCGCCAACTCGCCCGGCGTGTCAGCCATGGCGTCCGCCCCGGCGGCGACGAGTCGCTCACGGTCGTGGAACCCCCAGGTCACGGCGACGGCCCGCATGCCGGCGTTGTGCGCCGTTTCGAGGTCCATGGTGGAATCCCCGATCACCGCACAGTGCCCGGGCTGCCTCTGCAGGATGCCGGCAATCTCCAGCGCGCCCGCGGGATCCGGCTTGTGGGGGATGCCCGCACGCTGGCCTAACACCGACGAGAAGCGGATGCTTGGAAACATCTGCGAGACCATGGCAACGGTGAACGGGTGCGGCTTGTTCGACAAAACGGCGAGCGGATAGCCACGTTCCTGAAGTACTTCCAACAGCCCGATGATGCCCTCGTAAACGGCAGTGCCCGTCTGCCAGGTCTGGTCGTAGCTGGCTTTGAACGCCTGCTCCAGCGTGTCGAGCAGCGCTTCATCCGCCTCCACCGGGGCGGCGCGCTGGATCAGGATGCGCGCACCGTTGCCGATGAATCCCCTTACCACCTCAGGCGGATGGGTGCGCAGGCCGGATGCCGTGAGTGCGAGATTCAATGAAGCGGCGATTCCCTGCAACGAGTCCACCAGCGTGCCATCCAGATCAAATATCAAACCTCGTTTCACGCGGCGAAGCTGGCGGGAACCGGCGCAATGGGGAAGCGCTTAGAATCCGATCAAGCTAACCAGTTCGTTGTCGCTGAAATCATCGAGTTGGTCGACCGCGGCGATGAGCGTTTCGGTTTCCGCAATTTCCTGGATGGCGACAGCGTATTCCGAATTGAGCACGGCGACGGGTGCCACGGACTCAGGCGACGGCCCGAACAGTGAAACCACGGCGAACGCCAAGGCGGCGGTCGCGCCGACAAGTCCCGCCAGCGGCGCGGGCGAGAACAAACGGCTCCACCACGGCTTGATATCGGCGGCGAGGCGTGCCGCACGGACCGTGTCATCGGCGAATCGTGCGCCCGCCGTCTTCATCGGAGACTGGTCGAGCAGCTTCCAAACGGCATCGGATTCCCAAGAGTCGTCGGGGGGTGGTGAGTTGCGATTCATGGTGGAGCGAGGTTTTACGCTCATGGGAACCCGATGCCGATGCGAAAGTTGCGCGGCCTATGCAAAATTTCAAACCCCGCGCTTGTCGCCCCACAGCCGGATGTGCAGCCGGTCACAGAAGCGGAATCCAAGATCGCGGCAAGTTTCCGCGAGCCAGGCCGCATGACGGTCCAGATCCGCGCAGGTGCGGCCCTCCGGCATCAACAACACGCGCGGCCGTGGCAACGCGTGCGCCTCGCAAAGCATCAAAATTTCCTCCAAATCCGCCGGCTCGGCCACCACGAACTTGAACCACGCCTTGGGCGAGTTGGCGAAAAATTCCAGCGCCGCCGCGTTCAGCCGCAACGATTCCGGCATGCCGGAGTTCGACAGCTTCGGCGAGACATTGAACTGATCCACCGCCTCGTGGAGGGCCGGTGATGGGATGCGGGTCGCGTTCGTTTCCACCTCGAAGTGGTGATCCGGCTGGCACTCCCGGATGTGTCCGATCATTTCGAGAAGCTCCGTTTCCTGCAACAGCGGCTCCCCACCGGTGATCACCGTGCGCGGACAACCGAACGCGAGAATCCGCTCCGCCGCGTCCGCCGGGCTGATCTCGAAAGTGACGTCCGCCTTGCGGAACTTCGCGTATCCCGGCACCGCGTCCTTCTCGTGCGGCCACGGCGTGCCTTCGAAGTTCCACGTGTGATCCGTGTCGCACCAGACGCAGTGGAGATTGCAGCGCGAGGCGCGGATGAACACGGCAGGCGCGCCGGCCGAGACGCCTTCGCCTTGGATGGTGTGGAAAATTTCAGGGCCGTCGCCGAGTTTCGCGAGTTTCATGGACACCCCGGAGAAAACACGGATGAACTCGGATGGACATGAAATTTTC
>JBEDKU010000473.1:0-3031 GCA_041172045.1 Verrucomicrobiota bacterium
GATCATGATGGAGTTTCTCGATGTATCGGGCAAGAAGCTCACGCAGCCCAGCCCGCCCTACTCGCGTGGCACCAAGGACGGCTGGCAGAAGAAGACTGTCAGCTTCCTCGTTCCTGAGGGCGCGGCGACCCTCAAGTTCATGCCCTCGCTTTTCCAAGTGACGCAGGGCACCATGGACATCGACGATCTGGTCCTGAAACCCACCGACACCTCGGCGCTGGAAGCCGCGGCCAAGCTGCGCGCCGAAGAGGCGGCGCTGCGGTTTGTGCCGCTGGAAGAGGCGAATCGAGCGAAATGGCCGGCCGAACTCCGGGTGCAGGGAAACCGTCTCGTCAATCCCGAGGGCAAGGAAGTCTGGCTGCAAGGGCTCAATGCCGGCGGATTGGAGACCCTCCCGGCCGACACCCAGGTGATCAAATCCACGCTGGTCGGCATTGACGAATGGAAGGCCAATGCCGTGCGCCTGCCCGTGAAGGAGGAATTCTGGTTCGGCACCAACCCGATCCAGAAAGACGGTGGGCAGGCTTACCGCGACCACATCGACCAGTGCGTCATGATCGCGGCAAACCGCGGTGCCTATCTGATTCTCGATCTCCATCGCTTCCGCGCCCCCAAAGCCGAACATGTGGAGTTCTGGAAAGCCGCCGCCGCGCACTACAAGAACCACCCCGCCGTGCTTTTCGATCTTTTCAACGAACCTCACGGCATTTCCTGGGAAATCTGGCGGAACGGGGGATTCGTCGGCGAGAAGAAGGGTGCCGACGAGTCGGCCTTTCTCAGCGAGGAGGAAAAGATCAAGAATCAGGGTTTCGAATCCGTCGGCATGCAGGCGCTCGTTGACGCCGTTCGCTCCACCGGCGCGAACAACGTCGTAGTCGCCGCTGGCCTCGGTTGGTCGTTCGAGCTCTCCGGCGTCACCGAAGGCTTCGCCCTCGAAGATAAATCCGGCAACGGAATCATGTATTCCTGGCACGTTTACAACTGGCATAAAGGCTGGGAAAAAGCCGTTCTGGCCGCCGCCGCCAAGTATCCGATCCTGGTAGGGGAAGTCGGTGCCGACGTGAAGAAGATGGATTTCATTCCGCTCGACGCTCAGGAGGACCCGTTCACCTGGGTGCCTGACATGCTCGGATTCATCCAGAAACACCGCCTCAACTGGACCGCCTGGTGCTTCCACCCCAAGGCCACGCCGGTCATGATTTCCGACTGGAAATACACGCCGACCCCCTTCTGGGGCGTCTTCGCGAAACAGGCATTCTCCGGCCAGCCTTTTGAAATGAAGCGCATGCGCTGACTCCATTCCCGGCCAAGGATTGATTTGCCGGTTCGCCTGTCATGCAAGGGGCTCCTCGCCCGCCCTGGATCTAGCCATTTGGGCATATTGACCATTTGACGCGGAACGGCGAGCATCACGGGTCGTCAGTCCCGGAATTCCATTGTCCGGGGAGATGCCGTCAACCCGAAGCCTCAATGAAAACCTTGGATTCCCATTGTTCCGTCAGCAAGACCAAGGACCTTCACCCCGGGTTCACCCTGGTGGAACTGTTGGTCGTCGTCGTGATCATCGCCACTCTGGCAGCCCTGAGTTTCAGCGGCTATCAATTCACGATGCGCAAGGTGCGGATAGCGAAGACCATGGCAAGCATGCGCCAGCTTGCCACAGGGACCTTCCTGTATTCGCAGGACCACAACGGCTACATCCCGCGGGGAGACGAGGGGGCGGACGGCGCCGGCCTGGGTGGCCGCGGCATCATTTGGATCAACCACATCGCGCCGAACATCGGATACCCGGAGTTGGAAACCCAGGCTCTCAACAAGAGCCGGGACGGCATGAACCCGTGGACCTATCTACTGACGAAATACAAGAACGCGCCCTTCGTTTGCGGCGGTTTCGAAAACGAAGAGCTGTTAGCGGCGCAGGTGAAGACCGGGGACGCCATGGGCGGGATTGGCTACAACGTGAACCTGATGAAGACCTCCGCGGGCTGGGGCGAGCCGAAGTTTAACGCCAATTGGGGCGCCATCTACCCGGGCATCGCGATTTCGCTCATCAGCTACCCCTCCGCCCGCTGCATGTATGCCAGCAGTTACGACTGGCATCTCCAGGACGTGCCCTGTCGCGCTTATAACCGCTTTGGCAAGAATAAGGCGGCCATGGTGTTCTGGGACGGTTCCACCCGCCTGGTGTCCAAGGTCGAGTATAACCGCGCGATCGATAAGCCGGACCAGCACTGAGCGGAAGCGGCATTTTTCCGCTCCTTCCTGCCGCTTTCGCCCAAGGGGAGGCAACAGGGCTCCCTCATTTTGGTACAAGATTGGGTCCGTGCGAAACAGTCGTTTGAATCAAGCGGGCCGGCTGGCTCGCAAGAAGACCCGAAATGGGGAGTTTGCGGGAGGATTTCCTCCCGGCATGGAAGCCGTTCGAAAATCCACCTGATCCGCGCGGTGGTCGCGCCAATGGCTGAAGCTTCCTAACGGCACCGCGAGCGACGACGCCTTCCGTCGCATCTTCGCCGCGCTCGATCCCGAGGCGTTCGGCGGGTGCTTCATCGAATTCACCGCTTCGCTGGGCAAGCGACTCGGCCAGGAACTGGTGGCCATCCGCCACGCCGAGGCGGACTACCTGCTGGCCCTCAAGGGCAACCACGGCACGCTTCATGGCGAGGTCCGGGACCTTTTTGCCGATCCCGCAGCGCTTGTAGCGGCGCGGGTGGCGGGGAAAGCGGTGGCAGCCGCCCGTTCTTATGACAAAGGCCACGGGCGTGTCGAGGAGCGCCACTCGTGGCTGGACCTGCGCAGCCTGGTCCACCTGCGCTCGGTGCGGCAGATGTCCGATGGCCGCCGGAGCGAGGAAGACCGGTATTGGCTTCCCAGCCAGGCACCGGATGCGGAGCGGTTGTGGAGTTGAGCCGAGGCCACTGGGGCATCGAAAACCAGTGCCACTGGGTGATGGACGTCACTTACGGCGAAGATGCATCGCGGATCCGCAGCGGCCACGCCGCCCGCAACATCTCGCTGCTGCGTCGGCTCG
>JBEDKU010000474.1:0-4015 GCA_041172045.1 Verrucomicrobiota bacterium
GGAGGATGGGGAAAAAATGGTCGTGCGCCCCGGTGCCGCCCCGGGTGTCTCCTCGTCCCAAGCGAGGCGGATTTCTGTCTTCCTCGCGCGCGATTTCTGAAAAGGGGTTGCGGAGGCCGGATTCGAACCGGCGATACGCGGCGTATGAAACCGCTGCCTTACCGCTTGGCTACTCCGCTGTTTATCGGGAAAATTTGGCACGGCGTCCCGGTGCCGCCCCGGACCCGCAAGGATTTGGAAACCTTGCTGCGCAGGCTGGCGCCCGCCGCGTTTTGAATTTTAAAATGGAGCGGCCAGCCGGACTTGCACCGGCATTCCCTGATTGGAAGTCAGGAATCCTGCTGTTGGACGATGACCGCGATGTGAAAAATGAAAATAAACACCGCTGCCAGTCCGGTGATGGACTCGCACCCGCAGGAAAATTTCTCGGCGGATCTTTCGGTGTTTCAGGCACACCTCCCGTGGCGCGAACTATATCAATAGTATAATGCCGAAGCCTCTGGTCTGTATATCTTCCAGGGCGGGAAATCGTGACAATGCAGGTCCTTCAGCCAGTCATGATTTCATGACTCGCTTGACAGTGGATTCGAGAGCGGCGACCGTCATTCCGGTTGATCACTCACAGTCCGTCTCTCTCGGGGACTACTCTGGATTGTCGGCCGATTCAGCCCCGTCGTCAGTTGCTGCTGACGGCGGGGTTTTTCACGCCCGGTGGTTTGGTTATTTGGAAATCATGTGGATGGAATGGTTGGTTTGAATGTCGGCCACATCGCTGCAGGCCTTGAAATCATTGGGAATAATCAGGAAAACAAAAACCCCGCCGGCTACGGGAGCGGGCGGGGTTCTCGAAAAAATCGATGATCTGGATCAGATCGTGAACTACCTGCCTGCCTCCTTGGTAAGGGAGTTGCTCTCAAAGCCCAGCTTGGGGGATCCGGTCCCGGAATCGAGACTGTATCGGATTTCCGCAACGCATACGAGTATACCCATAACCGGCGACCACAAGGTCGGCTGAGGATGGTTGGTATGGATTGTTGAGTACATGACTTGCTGAAAGCTCAGAACGGGCAATTAGAAATTATGAAGGCGTCAATATAATATTTGTGTTTTATTATACTTTTTTATCTGTTGGAAACTCGGCAACACGATGTTGCAATCCAGGTGATTTTTCTGATAGTCATTCCGCGCCACGGAGTGCGGCCCGCTCTGCTGCCGCCAGGGGGGATGAAAGCTCTGCTTCATGTGGTGCGGAGTTCTTAGGCATCTCATGGGCGTCCCGCTTCGCGGGCGGACTGAAGATCCGCGGTCCGTGAAGAGCTCCGCACCGCAGGCGGCAGAGCTGGATCCGTCATGGGCGCGGGCAGCGCGTCGCGCAGTCCGGGGGTCACAATTCCGGCCGTTTCCCGTGGTTGACCCCGTGGGGGAGCATTGCTAGCTTCCGCGCCCCGTCATGAGCGCCGCACCGAACTACAAAGACACCCTGACTCTTCCACAAACGACTTTTCCGATGCGCGGAGATCTGGTGCAGAACGAACCCGCCCGCCTCGCGAAGTGGGAAAGCGACCGGCTCTACGAGAAAATCCTCGCCCGCCGCCGCGCGCAAAACGCCCCGGAATTCATTTTGCACGACGGCCCGCCGTTCGCCAATGGCGACGTCCACATGGGCACCGCGCTCAACAAGCTGCTCAAGGATCTCGTCGTGAAATCGAAGACCATGGCCGGTTTCGCCGCGCCGTTCGTGCCCGGTTGGGACTGCCACGGCCTGCCGATCGAGTTCAAAGTCGTCAAGGAAGCCGCCGGTCTGGAGCCTGCGGAAATCCGCCGCCGCTGCACGGAGTTCGCCATGAAATACATCGACATCCAGCGCGGTTCGTTCCGCCGGCTCGGGGTGTTTGGTGATTGGAACAGCCCATATCTGACGATGAATCCCGGCTACGAGGCGAGCATCCTGCGCGTCTTCGCCAAGCTCGTGGAAAACGGCAACATCTATCAGGCGAAGAAGCCGGTCCAGTGGTCCTACGGCGCGCAAACCGCCCTCGCCGAAGCCGAAGTCGAATACGCCGACAAGGAAAGCCCGGCGATTTTCGTCAAGTTCCCGCTCGTCTCCGGCGAGCTCGCGGGCCAGGCCAGCATGGTCATCTGGACCACCACGCCATGGACGCTCCCGGCCAACCTCGGCATCGCGCTGCATCCGGAATTCACCTACGTCGTCGGGAAATTCATCAAGGACGACGTGGTCGAAACCTTCGTCATCGTGCGTGAACTCATCGGCGCGTTCACGGAAAAAACCGGCTACGCGCTCGCGGAAACGATCCGCGAAAGCAAGGGCAAGGAATTCGAAGGCTTCGAGGCCGGCCATCCGTTCCTCGACCGCACGTCGAAGCTCATTCTCGCGAATTTCGTCACTACCGAAACCGGCACCGGCGCGGTGCACATCGCTCCCGGCCACGGCTCGGACGACTACGTGGCCGGCCAACAGAACGGACTCGCCGTGCTTTCCCCGGTTGATAACGAAGGGAAATTCACCGAAGAAGTCGGCCTCGCGGAACTCGTCGGCATGCACGTTTTCAAGTCGAACACCCGCATCATCGAGATCCTCGCCGAGAGCGGGCATTTGCTCGGCCAGGAAGTTTACAAGCATTCCTACCCGCATTGCTGGCGGTCGAAAACGCCGATCATCTTCCGCGCCGTCGAGCAGTTTTTCATCTCGCTCCACACGCTCCGCGGCCAGGCGCTGACGGAAATCGACAAGGTCGAGTGGCTGCCAGCGTGGGGCCGCAACCGCATCTACGGCACCGTCGAGAGCCGCCCGGACTGGTGCATCTCGCGCCAGCGCACCTGGGGCGTACCGCTGCCGGTATTCTTCGCGGAAGACGGCGAAGTCATCATCTCGTCCGAACTCGCGCTCAAGGTCGCCGACCTCGTCGAAAAAGAAGGTACCAACGTCTGGTTCGAAAAGTCCGACGCCGAGCTCGCCGCGCTGCTAGGCCTGCCCGCCGGGGTGAAAAAATGCCGCGACACGCTCGATGTCTGGATCGATTCCGGCTGCTCGCACGCCGCCGTGCTCGACGCGCATCCGCAGCTCCACAGCCCGGCCGATCTCTATCTGGAAGCCACCGACCAGCACCGCGGCTGGTTCCAAAGCTCGCTCATGCTCAGCACCGGCTACCGCGGTCACGCGCCTTACAAGACGGTGATGACCCACGGCTTCGTCGTCGATAAGGACAAGAAGAAGATTTCCAAGTCCGATGCCGCCAAGTCCGGCAAGCCGACCGACGCCGCCCACTTCTACAACCAATACGGCGCCGACATCGTGCGCCTGTGGGTGTCCTCCGTGGACTGGCAGAACGAAGTTCCCTTCGGCGAAGACCTCTTTAAACAAGTCGCCGAACCTTACCGCCGCCTGCGCAACACGCTGCGGATTCTGTTGGGAAATCTCGATGGCTTCAAACCCGTCGAAGATCCGCATTACACGCTGCTCGATCGCTGGATCCTCGAGCGCCTCCACTCGGTCGTCGCCGAGTGCCGCGGTGCCTTTGAGGCCTACGAATTCCGCAAGGTCTTCAACGCGCTGAACAACTTCTGCACGCACGACCTCTCCGCCATCTACATCGATGCGACGAAGGACCGCATGTATTGCGACGCCGCGGATTCCCCGCGCCGCGCGGCCTCGCAGGCGGCGATGCATGAGATCTTCACCAGCATCGCCAAGCTGCTCGCGCCGATCCTCGCCTTCACCGCCGACGAGGCGTGGGAGCACGCGGCGTTCACCAGCGGCACCATCCACGAGCAGGATTTCCCCGAGGCGAATCCCGCGTTCGCGCCCGGCGAGGCGACCAAGCAGGTGGCCCGCCTGTTTGAAATCAAATACGCCATCCAGACCGCCATCGAGGCCTGCGTCCAGGCCAAGGAATTCACCCGCAACAACGAGGCGGATGTCGCGCTGACCATTCCCGCAAGCGACGCCGCCCTGTTGGAAATGCTCAACGACCGTGCCTTCGCCACCGAGTTCTTC
>JBEDKU010000475.1:0-3753 GCA_041172045.1 Verrucomicrobiota bacterium
CTGTAAACCATCTTCACCGATTCGGTGGTTCAAAAGCCAAAATGGAGGCCGCGCTGTAAGAACACGTCAAGGTGTTGACGCTGGTGCATTCGCGGCTACATGCTGTTCGCCATGCAAGCCAACAACGACCCCGCCCAACCGCTCGACGCACCGGTGGCCACCGATGCGGCGGATTCCATTTCAGACGCTCCGGCCGCCGATTCCGCTCCCGCGCTCGATCCTTGGGAGGAGCTCGAAGCCGAGGCCGCCAAGTGGAGGGAAATCTCTCTGCGCACCGCAGCCGAGATGGAAAACCTCCGCAAACGCACCACCCGCGAGCGCGAGGACGCCATCCGCTACGCCAACCAGCGCCTGCTCGAAGAGCTCATCCCGGTCATCGACAATTTCGAAATGGGCATGCAGGCCGCCTCGCAGGACACCAAGTCGATGATTTACATCGGCATGGACATGGTCCGCCGCCAGCTCAACGAATTCCTCGCCTCCCAGGGGGTTGAAGAGATTCCAACGACGGGCAATTTTGACCCGAACCTACACGACGCCGTGGCCCAGGAAGAAGATGGTGCGGGCGAAGAAGGCCGTATTCTACGTGCCACTCGCCGTGGATTCCGCCTGCGCGACCGCTTGCTGCGCCCCGCCAGCGTGGTCGTTTCCAAGGTCCCAACTCCGGCAGAATAAAGAAAATGGCTGAAAAACGCGACTATTACGAAATTCTCGGCGTCTCGCGGGACGCTTCCGCCGACGAGATCAAGAAATCCTACCGCAAGCTCGCGGTGAAGTTCCACCCGGACAAAAACCCCGGCGACCACACCGCCGAGGACAAGTTCAAGGAACTCGGCGAAGCCTACGAAGCCCTCAGCGACGTGGACAAACGCGCCGCCTACGACCGCTACGGCCACGCCGCCTTCAACGGTGGCGGCGGACGCCCGAGCGGCGGCGGTTTCCACGATCCGATGGATCTTTTCTCCCAAGTTTTCGGCGGCGCCTTCGGTGGCGGCTTCGAGGAATTTTTCGGCGGTGGCGGTTCGCGTCGCGGCTCGGGAAAACAAAAGGGCAGCGACCTGCGCTACGATCTGGAAGTTACTCTCGAAGAAGCCGCCCGCGGCGTCGAGAAGGAGCTGGAAATCGAGCGCTATGTCCCGTGCGAACCCTGCGGCGCAAAAGGCACCAAAGGCTCCGGCGGCATCAAAGCCTGCTCGACCTGCGGCGGTCGAGGCGTCGTCGCCCGTCAGGCCGGCATTTTCATCCAGCAAGCCACCTGCCCGGAATGCCGTGGCGCCGGTGAAACGATTTCCGACCCGTGCTCAAGTTGCAAAGGTGACGGCCGGGTCCAGCGCGACAGCCGCATCAAGCTGCGCATCCCGGCGGGCGTCGATACCGGCACCCGTCTCCGTTCTTCCGGCAATGGCGACGCCGGCGTCCGCGGCGGCGCGGCGGGCGATCTCTACGTCTTCCTCCACGTTCGCGATCACGATATTTTCCAGCGCGATGACTCCGATCTCTTCTGTTCCGTGCCGCTGCCGTTCTCCGTGGCGGCGCTCGGCGGCGAGCTCAAGGTTCCGTCGCTCGACGGACAGTCCTCCATCAAGATCCCCGTCGGCACCCAGGGCGGCACCGTTTTCCGGCTGCGCGAAAAAGGCATGCCCTCCCTGACCAACGGCCGCCGCGGTGACCTGAACGTCACCGTGCAGGTGGAGGTCCCCACCAAGCTCAGCAGCGAGCAACAGGAAAAACTCCGTGCGTTCTCCGAATCCATCGGCGATCACAACTCGCCGATGCAGGAAGGCTTCTTCAAGAAGGCGAAGCGGTTTTTTGACCTGTGAATTCATAGGTCCTATAGGTCTTATCAGTCCAATGGCCCGCTTCTACCTACCACCGAACGTCTGGCTCGCCGGCCCCGCCCTCACCGGCGACGAAGCCCGCCATCTCTCGCAGGTGCTCCGTATGAAGCCCGGCGACCCGGTCGTCGTTTTCGACGGCCGCGGCCGCCGCGCGGCGGCGGAAATCCTCAGTGTCTCCCGCGACCGCGTGCCGCTGAGGCTGGGAGAAATCCTGCCGTCCCGCCCGCCGCTGCCCGCCATCATCTTGGCGCAGGCAGTTCCCAAGGGGAAGAACATGGACCTCATCGTCCAGAAATCCGTCGAGCTCGGCATCGCCGCCATCCAGCCGCTCGTCACCCGCTACACCGTCGTCCAGCCCGGCGACGGCAAGTCCGAGAAATGGCGGCGCAACGCCCTCGAGGCGTGCAAACAATGCGGCCAGGATACGCTGCCCGAAATCGCCGAACCCCTCACTTTCGACCGCTGGATCGCGACCCAGGCCGAGGCGCCGGGCCTCAAACTCATCGCCTCGCTCGCTCCCGGCGCCCGTCCCTTCCGCAGCGTGTTGCGGGAAAATCCGGGCACCACCCGGGCCACCTTGCTCGTCGGCCCGGAAGGGGATTTCTCCGCGGAAGAAACCGCCACCGCGCTTACCGTCGGATTTCTTCCGATCTCGCTCGGTTCCATCGTCCTGCGAGTCGAGACCGCCACGCTCTTCTGTTTGTCCGCGCTGCGTTACGAGTTCGACCAAGATTAAGGTCTAACCCACCCGCGGGCAGCCGCCCTGGATCCCTTGTTTCGACAGAGTCCACTGCCAGAGTTGCAGGTCGCGCGCGCGGAACGCTCCAGCGCAGGAAAGCAGATAGTAGCCCCACCGCCGGTGGAAGCGCTCGCCCAGGCTGTCGGCAAATCGCTGCCACGCGGCTTCGAAATTCGCATGCCACGCCATCAGGGTCTTGTCGTAGTCCGCGCCGAAGTTGTGGAGGTCCTCGGTGACGAGGAGTCCGTCCATGGCGTCGCTGATGTGGCTGATGGAGGGGATCTCGCCGTTGGGGAAAATGTATTTGTCGATCCATGGATCGGTGGTGCCGCCGCGCTCGTTTTTGCCGATGGTGTGGAGGAGGAAAATGCCGTCGTCCGTCAAGCAGCGGTTGGCCACCCGCATGAAGGTGCGGTAGTTCTTCTTCCCCACGTGTTCGAACATGCCGATGCTGGCGATCGCGTCGAATTGGCCGTCGACTTCCCGGTAGTCCTGCAGCAGGAACTCAAGCGGCAGGCCGGGATGACGTTGTTTGGCGAACGCCGCCTGTTCCTTGGAAATCGTGATCCCCACGCACTCGACCCCGTAATTTTCCGCGGCATAGGCCATGAAGCCGCCCCATCCGCATCCGATGTCGAGCAGGCGCATTCCCGCCCTGAGGCGCAGTTTCCGGCAGATCAAATCCAGCTTGGCGTCCTGCGCCTGGTCAAGCGTGTCGGCGTCCTTCCAGTAGCCGCAGGTGTAAGCCATGCGGGAGCCGAGCATCGCTTGATAGAATTCGTTTCCCAGGTCGTAGTGCGCCTCGCCGACCTGCCAGGCGCGTTTGAGATTCTGTCGGTTGAAAAGCATCTCGCGCAGGACGGGGACGAGCAGGCTGAGCGGCTTTACCTCGCGGTCCAATCTCGCCCGCAGGACGCGGGCGAAGAATTCGTCGAGTTGCTCCGCGTCCCAGTCCCCGTTCATGTACGCTTCGCCCAAGCCGATGCTGCCCCTCGATACGACTCGTTCCAACACGTCGGGCGCGTGGAGTTGGATGTCCCAAGGCCGGCGGCCGTTGATTAGAATATCAGCCTTGGCTAGCAGTTCCTCCATTCTTCCGTGAAGGGTGGATGCCTTCCACGTGGATGGCAGATCGGGGGATGGGGCCGTGGGGCTCATGGTTGTTCTGGTTAGGGG
>JBEDKU010000476.1:0-5087 GCA_041172045.1 Verrucomicrobiota bacterium
TTGCGGTGGTCGTTTTCCGGAAAAACGGTGGTGGCGGTGAGCTTGCCGGCGAGCACGCCGCTGGCCAGCGGCAGGCGCACGATGAGCGCGACCTTTCTCGCAAGCGCGGCCGGGAACAGGACTTCGGCGGGTTTCTGGCGGAAGAGGTTGAAGATGATCTGCAGCGAGGCGAGGCCGGGCTGCTCCAGGCAGACGAGCGCCTCGTCCATCGACTCGACGCTGGCGCCGAACTGTTGGATTTTCCCCTCGTCGCGGAGTTTGCGCAACCACTCGAAGATTTCGCCCTCCTGGAGAATGGCGGTGGGGACGCAGTGGAGCTGGGTAAGATCGAGGGTTTCCACGCCGAGCCGCTGGAGCGAGGCCTCGGTGGCGGCGCGCAGGGAGGCTTCGCTATAGCCGTCCGGATAGAGTTCGGCGGTGCGGCCGAGCTTGGTGGCGACGAAGATTTCATGGCCGGTCTGCTTGAGGAACTTGCCGATGAGTTCCTCGCTGCGCCCGCCGCCATACACGTCGGCGGTGTCGAAAAAGTTCACGCCCGCCTCGACGGCGGCGGCGAGAATGGCGAAGCACCGGGCCTCATCCACGTCGCCCCAATCGGAGCCGCCGAGCTGCCAGCAGCCGAGGCCGATTTCCGAAACTTGATGACCGGTTTTTCCGAGGGCGCGGGTATTCATGACGTTTGCAACGGTAGTGAGCACTCCCGGGCGGTCGAGGCTTTCCGCAGAATATTCGTCAAGATCAGGAAAAGTTAAGAATTGTCAGCGGACGAGGAAATGGCACGGTATGCCCATGGTTCGTTACCGCCCGAATGTCGCCGCATTGGTCGTGAATTCCGCGGGAAATCTGCTGATTTGCGAGCGCTGGACGATTCCCGGCGCCTGGCAGTTTCCGCAGGGTGGGGTGGACAGCGGCGAGACGCTCGAACAAGCGCTTTACCGCGAGGTGCGGGAGGAGGTCGGGCTGGAGGCGAAGCACTACGAGGTGATCGATCGGCGTGAGGGCTACCGCTACCTCTATCCTAAACACGCGCGTGGAAAAAAGCTCCGCAAGCACGGCAGTCACGGGCAGGAGCAAACGTATTTCCTCTGCCACCTGAAGCCGGACGCGCCGCAGGTGAACGTAAAGCAAAAGCAGCGTGAGTTCCGCGCCTACCGCTGGATCCTGCCGATCGAATTCGACCTCGACTGGCTGCCGGCATTCAAGCGCGACGTTTACCGCGAGGTAATGCGGGATTTCTTCCAAGTGGAGCTGTGAGGCTCACGCCCGCAGCAGGTTCCACGCGGCGACCAGGGCCTTGAGCCCGGCCATTTCGATGGATGGATCAACGCCGGCGCCCCACAGCAGGCGGCCGTCGTCGTGCTGGACTTGGACGTAGGACGCTGCGCTGGCATCCGAGCCGCCGCGCACCGCGTGGGAGCGGTAGTCGGTGACTTTGAAGTCCTTGAGCCCGGCTCCTTCGAGCGCGTGCACAAAGGCGTTGATCGGGCCGTTGCCGAAGCCCTCGATGGCTTTTTTCTCGCCGTCGATGAGGATGCTGGCCTTGCACTGGACCTGTCCGCGCTCGCCGGTCTGATGGATGAGCTCGTAGTCGATGAGATCCAGCGGCGTGGAAATGTTCACAAACTCCTCGAAAAACGCCTCGCGGATTTCATCGGTGGTGAGCTCGCGGCCGAGTTCGTCGGCGAGGTCGTAGATGCGCTTGCCGACCTGCGGGTGCATCGATTTCGGCAAATCGAAGCCATGCTCGCGGTCGAGCACATAGGCGACGCCGCCTTTTCCGGACTGGGAATTGATGCGGATGATCGCCTCGTAGGAACGGCCGATGTCCTGCGGGTCGATGGTGAGATACGGGACGCCCCATGGCGTGTCTGCGTTCAGTTCGAGTTCCTTCGTCCGGCGGTCGAGGCCTTTTTTGATCGCATCCTGATGGGAGCCGGAGAAGGCGGTGAAGACGAGTTCGCCGGCGTATGGCTGGCGCTCGGGCACGCTCAGGCGCGTCACCCGTTCGTAAACGATGCGGATGGATTGCAGGTCGGAAAAATCCAGTCCGGTGGCGATGCCGTGGCTGTTCAAATTCAGCGCGACGGTGACGAGATCGAGATTTCCGGTGCGCTCGCCGTTGCCGAAAAGGGTGCCCTCGACGCGGTCCGCTCCCGCCATCAAGCCGAGCTCGGTGGCGGCGACGCCGGTGCCGCGGTCGTTGTGGGTATGCAGCGAGACGATGACGGACTCGCGGTTTTTCAAATGCCGGCACATCCACTCGATCATGTCGGCGTGGACGTTAGGCGTGGTCCACTGGACGGTGTCCGGCAGGTTGATGATCATTTTCCGCTCCGGCGTCGGTTGCCAGACATCGATGACGCCGTTGCAACACTCCAACGCGAAGTCCAGCTCGGTGTCCGAAAACGACTCGGGCGAATATTGCAAAACCACCTCGGTGCGCGGGACCGTCGGCACGAGTTTCCTCACCAACTCGGCTCCGTCGATGGCGATTTGTTTGATCGACTCGCGCGACGCGTCGCCGAACGTGACGCGGCGTTGAAGCGGCGAAGTGGAGTTGTAAATGTGGACGATGGCGCGTTTCGCCCCGTCGATGGCCTCGAAGGTCCGGCGGATCAGCGGCTCGCGGGTTTGCACCAGCACCTGGATGGTGACGTCCTCCGGGATGCGGTTTTCATCGATCAAGCGGCGCAGGAAATTGAACTCGGTGTCCGCGGCGGACGGGAAGCCGACTTCGATCTGTTTGAAACCGACGCGCACCAGCAGGTCGAAAAAATCGAGTTTTTCCTCGATCGACATCGGCTGCGGCAGCGCCTGGTTGCCATCGCGGAGATCGACGGAGCACCACTCGGGCGCGTGCCTCAGCGTCTGGTCCGGCCAGGTGCGGTCGGGCAGGGAAACGGCCGGGAAGGGCCGGTATTTCGAAAGAGAAGTCGGATGCATTTGGGAGAATGGGAAAATGTGAGAAAGAAATCGCCGCGCCTCAAGATGGGCGGGCCGGTGAACAAAAGTGAAGAAAAGAAAATGTCAACGGGCGGCCACCCCTAGAAGAAGGGGGCTCGGCAGGGTTCCGTTGAGGAGATGGTTCACGCGAGGAACTCTAGGAAGTTTGCATTTCCGGTCAATCGCGAAGATCCTGCGAAAGTCCTAATCGCCCGGCCGGGCATGAGTCACCGGATCACGTAATTCCTTTTCGAAGATCACGCAGGCTCCACAACAATCCATCGGCGGGTGAGGCGGTGCCGCGAAGTTTTCTCGCCCCGGTTTTGCGATTTTTCCCGAAGCGCTCCCGGGCATTCATGAACGCGTCATTCACGAAGCTCCGGCTGCCGATCACCGCGCCGTCCGTGAAATAGCGGACACGGAAGCGCAGCATCTTCCCAAGAGGGATTTCTCCACTCTCGTCACCAGCATTCCCGGCGGCTTTTTTTGATCTTCCCTTGCGGGCGGTCTTCACAACCTGCATCCCATCCCGCCCAACGCCCTCCTCGGTTTTTTCGATAGCTCCCGCCATCAGGATTTTGCGATATTCCCGTGACACATCGTTCGCCCAAGACGTGGCGTCCGCCTCCACT
Source organism: Verrucomicrobiota bacterium (assembly GCA_041172045.1). Taxonomy (GTDB): domain Bacteria; phylum Verrucomicrobiota; class Verrucomicrobiia; order Verrucomicrobiales; family Akkermansiaceae; genus Luteolibacter. The sequence goes on from JBEDKU010000476.1 coordinate 3,576, forward strand.
CCCAAGTGCGCACGCAAAGCCCTAACCAACCCGGCCCGCGCCTTTTTGCCATTCCCCTTGGCACCGCCGCCGATCGCCTCACCGTAACTGCTCCAGCGGTAATCCGCCGGGTCCGTTGCGATCCCGGCACGCACCGGATTGAGATCGATATAGGCCGCTACCATTTTCGCCGCCGCGCCGTCCTCCACGATCACGCTTTTGAACACGTCCTCCCATAGATTTCCCTGCCGCGAGTGGGTTCGATTGAACCATTTGGTGAACCGCTGCATCAGGGTCTTCATGAATTCGCTCAAGTCGTGCATTCGGTAAGAGTAGCGGGTGTGGATCCGCACGACGCCCCCACATTCCTCCGCCAAGCCGTCAGCAACCTGCTTTCGCGCTTCCGCCAATTCCAAGGCCACCGTCGCGACATACGCCTCACTGTAAATCGCCCGCAGGCGATCCAACAACTGCCGGTCGGAAAAGCCGTCCGCGGGTGCCGCCGGAACTTCGATGAGCAAATGGATATGGTTGGACATCAGGCAGTAAGACACCACCCGGCACCCCGTAAAGTTCTCCTGCATCCGCATGAAGGTGCGGAATTTCTCCTTCTCGTCCGGACCGAACACCAGCTTGCGGTCCACCACTCGCGAGATGCAGTGGTAGAACACCGGCTTTGCCGCCGCCTGACCCGCCACATTCGCCTTGGGAACGATCCACCGCTTGCTCGCCATGCGGCGACTGAAAGCAGTTCGACAACCAAGAGCAAGTAAAATCCGTTTATTTGACACTCAACCAATAAGATTTTATTTTATGAGAATAGATTGCTGCGTTTGGCGGCCGGAGTTCCTCGTTGGTCAAACGGCAGAGGTGGCCATCCTAGCCACTTGAAGCGCTCGCATCAGTCTTTTGGGGGAGTTTCAGAAAACATTTTTGGCAAACCGACTAAACGTCACGCGGAAAACAGGGGCGCCACCCGTCCAAAACCCAGCTCGACCTGACAGGCTCGACCTAGCCGCGGATCATCCCTCCGGACGCCACGGCCACCTCGCGGACATCATCCTTGGCATTTGCTGCCTGCGATGGCGGATCGAAATGATTACCAAAGCTGGGTAAAGCCATTTGAAACTCGACGCGCCGCACCGGGCCATCGACTCGGCGGGCCCCTAATTCACCGCTTTAGACTTGCTAGAACGCACGCGGATCAAATATTGCCGCTCAGTTGACTTAAAAAAAGCTGCTTGCCCAGCCGGCGACTCTTCACAAAGGATCAGCCGGATGGAAAAAACATGGACGCGCGGGCAGCGCTGGGTGAGTGACGGCGAGCCGGAACTGGGGCTGGGCATCATCCGCAAGAGTGGCGACGGGCGGGTGGAAATCGCGTTTCCGGCGGCGGGCGAGACGCGGATCTACGCCACCGACACCGCACCGCTGCGACGGGTGCGATTCATGCCCGGGGATCGGATCAAGGTCCACTCGGGCGAGGAAATGACCGTGGAAAAAGTGCGCGAAGAGCGCGGACTGCGGATCTAT
>JBEDKU010000477.1:0-2917 GCA_041172045.1 Verrucomicrobiota bacterium
GCCAGGCGCAGAAACACAGCAGGCCGAATCCGGGCAAACCGCCGCCGCGCGGGTTGTTCACTAATGGATTCTCGAACGACTCGGGAGCGGCCATGAATTCCGGTTACCCCTCGGAGGCGACGGGCTGGTTCCGTGGGGTGCTTTCGACCGCCTGCCAGACCGGGTTCCGGCCCTGTGGAACCGCCCGGGTCTCAAACAGCCCGTGTCGCTCCTCCCACAACAGCCGCGGAAACTGCCAGCCCGCATTCCAGTAGCGCCGCGCGAAGGTCCGCGGATTGTCGATGATCCGCAACAGCCAGCCGAGATACATCCGGTCCGCCCACACCGGGATGTGCGCCTGGCCACCCGATAGAAAGGCGATCGCGCCGCCGGTGCAGAGGATCACCGGCTGCGGGCAGTCCTCGTTCCGCAGGGCGGCGCGCAACCGGAATCCGAGTTTTTCCTGCTTGCCGCCGCCGATGCCCAGGACAACCCAGTCCGGCTGGAAGCCGAGCACCGCCTCCCGCAGCGCGGCATCGTCGTAGTCCTCCCGGCTCCGGTAGACCGGTGCCTGATAGAAGTGCTGCCGGTCCGCCTCGAAGCCGAGCCCGGCCAACAGTTTTCCCACCCTTGCCTCCTCGTCCGCGCCGGGCATGACCCACAGCACGCGGCGTTCGGCGAAGGGCACCGCCCGGGCATGGCCGTTGGTTCCTAGCAGCCGCTCCAGCAGCTGAAGCCCGGAAATCCGCGGCCAGCGCCGGCGGAAGACGAAACGCAGCACCAGCGCCACATAACCGCCGTCCATCACCGCCCAATCGGACTCCGCATAAGTCTGCCTCAGGAACGGATCGCGGCTCATTTCCGCGAGGGAAGGGGCCGAGGGGACGGTGAGCAGGCCGCCATTCCCATCGGCCTCCCGCAGCAGAGACGCGGCGTCCGCCGACCAGAACGGAATGCCGAGGAAGCACCGGCTTTCCCGGCGTTCCCGGGCGCTCGCTTCGCTCAGAGGTTTGGTTTTCATGAAATCGGATAGATGGCCCGCAACCAGGTCCCGGACTTGGATCCGGAGCGGGTTTCAATAGGCGTTGCTGTGGGGCCGGATGACCTGGAACGCGGTTTGCAGTACGATCTTGAGGTCCAGACCCATCGACCAGTTGCGCACGTAGATCAGGTCGTAGCGCCCGCGCCCGCGGATGTCCTTCGGGCTCTTGATCTCCCCGCGGTAGCCGCGGATCTGGGCCAGACCGGTCACCCCCGGTTTGGCGAAGCGCCGCATGCCATAGCGCTCGTAGAAATTTTCAAACTCCCGCTCGTGGATTTCCAGATGCGGCCGCGGTCCGACGACACTCATCTCGCCCCGCAGGACATTCAGGAACTGGGGGAATTCATCCACACTCAGCTTCCTCAGCATCCCGCCACCCTTGAAAATCCTCGGATCCGAGCTGCTGGCCTGGCGTTCCTCGCAGTCGTTGTCCAACTGCATCGTCCGGAATTTGATGACCTTGAAAATCTTGCCGTTTTCGCCCAGGCGGTCCTGCCTGAAGAACAACGGGCCCGGCGCATACAAACGGTGGATGCACCAGACCAACACCATCAGCGGCAGTAGGACCATGACGATCACCGGCAGGGCGAGGGCGACGTCGAACACGCGCTTGACCATCCGGTTGAACGTATTCCCCAGCGGGGTGGACGGCGGCGTCAGGATGTCCAGTCCGCCGACACTCTGGATGTTGAACTTCCATCCATACCGGCGGGAGTATTCCAGCGGGATCCAGCAGCGGAAGCCGCGCCGCTCGCCCAGCGCGATCAGGCGAATGACCCACTCGTCAGGCAGTTCACGCGCCGGTAGCACCAGCAGGTCCATGGCCTCGTGTTCCAGCCATTTCACCAGCGCGTCGAGTTGGGTTGCGGCCGTGACGGTGTAGTCCTCGCCGTGATCCAGCACCTTTTCCAGGGAGCGCAGGCTCTCGCCGACGCATTGTTGCCATTCCTTCGGCCCCACCAGACAGTAACGGACTTTCCAGCTGGGGCCGAATCTAGCCAGATAAACGACGAAGGGTGGATAGACCCAACGATTGCACACATACAGGTAGGGCAACGCGGTGAACGTGACGAAGAACAAATAGGCCCGCGAGATCTCCGTATCCCTCACGAAGACCAGCATCAGGCTCACCCACACGCACAGCCACAGCCATTGCCGCTGGGTGACATACCAGCGGAAGCGGCTGACACCCCGGCCGGGGGTCGCGCGCCATTCGTCGCTGCGCGTGAATCCCTCGATCAACAGGCTGGTCATGGCCACGACCGTGAACCGGATATAGGAAAACGGCGCCGGATCCAGATCGGTCCGCAGCCAGTACATCAGGCCGTAGCAAACCGACAGGTAGGCAAGCAGGCCTAGTGCGACCAGGCCCACGAAGAGGTAGTAGATTTTCTTTTCCGGATCGGTGATCATGGGGCGGGTGTCTCTAACTTTCTCTCCGACACCCTGGCGCGGGGGCTGAGGTGTCCGACCGCTCCCACGATTCCCAATCCAAGAGCCGCCCCCGCGGCTGCCCACCCGATGTCCCCGAGGTCGCAGGTTCGCGCCGGGATCAGCAGTTGGCCGCCCTCGGCCACGCCGGCGATGACCACCATCAGCAGCCATTGGAACACCCAGACGCGGAAGGCATCCTGCTTCAGCCACAGTCCGCCACCGGCGAGTAAACCTAACAAAAGAAACGGCACCGCGGTGCGGAGATTTTCGTTCGCCGCCGCATCCACCCATGCGGAGAACAGGCCCGGCATGGGGACCTGGCCGCCCAGTTGCGGTTGCGGCAGCCAGCTGAGGTAGAACACCAGGGCGGAAACCACGGCGAAGCCCGGCCACAAGCCGTGGGTCTGGAGCTTCTTTATGCAGAGGGGTGGCATGGCGATAAGCGGTTAGGAATCGATGCAG
>JBEDKU010000478.1:0-11293 GCA_041172045.1 Verrucomicrobiota bacterium
TAGATAGACCCCGTCGCCAAGACTTACCAGATCGCGCGGCACGCAATTGTGCGGCGTGGCAACGTGACCGGTGGAGAGCAACTCGGTCGGGATCGCCCCGAAAACCTCGTGCCGGGCGGCATTGAGCGCATCCACCCGCTCGCGCAGCACGGCGGCGTGCTGATCCAGGCGGGCACGAATGACCTCGTAGGCGCCGCCTTCAAGTTGTTGGGGAGAATCGGTCATCGGGCGATTATTTCAACAACGTCGCCGCCTTCACGTCAGAAAGCCCGAACCTCTCCGCCGCACCCAGCATCCCGATGAGGCGTTGGCGCTTTTCACCGTCCGCCGAGCCGACGAGTTTTCCTAGCAGGGCCGACACACTCAGGTTTTTGAGATCCTCCGTGGCGACACCGAAGTCGGCGATCCAGGTGCCGACCTGGGCCTTGAAATACTCGGGGTCGCCGTTGAAGAAGGTGTCCTTCACATCGCCGAGCACCTGGCTGTTGCCGATGGTGCGGTCCACCACCTTGCCGGTGGTGATGGCACGGGTGATGCGGTCGAAGAACTCGGTCTCGCCACCGACGATGTCGATCTTCGAGTGCTTGAGCGCTTCGCCGATGACGATGGCCTGCTGCTCGGCGATCTGGCGTTGGACGTCGATCTGGGCGAGTTCGATGGTCTTGTCCTTTTCGAGTTCGAGCTTGAACTCCTCGTGGTCCTGACCGGCTTCTTCGAAGAGTTTCATCGCGTCCGCCTTCTCGCGGATGGCTTCCGCGTCGGCGGCCCCCTTGGCGCGGATCACCTCGGCCTCGCCCATGCCAACGGCGGCGGAGTCCTTGGTGAGGGCTTCGGCAAGAAGGATCTTGCCGGCGGCTTCCTTCTCGGACGCGGCCTGATAAGCCTCGGCCATGATGAGTTTCTCCTCGGCTCCCAGCTTGGCCGCCTGGCGTGACGCCTCGGCGTGGGTGGTGACCGAGTAGGCTTCCTCGTCCGCTTTGAACTGGGCGGCCTGCTTGTGCGCCTCGGCCTCCTTGATCTGTTGGATGAGGTTCTCCTGAGCGGCGGCCTCGGCGTTGGTGACGGTGACTTTCTTCTCGCGCTCGGCGGTGGCGAAGGCCTCGGTGTCCTTCATCCGCTGTTGCTGCTCGACCACCAGGTTCTCGACGATGACGCGCTCGCGGATCACTTCCTGGATCTCCTTGCGCTGCTGTTCGACGGCTTTTTCCGACTCGATCTGTTTGAGCTGGGTCACCCGCTCGCGCTCGATCTGCTCGATCATGCGCTCGCGCTCGACGCGCTCCAACTCCACACCGTCGGTGCGCTCCTTGTTGCGCTGGGCGACGAGCACCTGACGCTGCATATTCTGGTCCGCGATGGCGATTTCCTCGTCGGCGGCGATGCGGGCGATGTTGGATTTCCGGCGCTCCTCCTCGGCGACCTTCGCGGTCTCCGCCTCCTCGCGGGATCGGACCGTTTCAACCTCGCGCTGTTGGCGGGCTTCGGTTTCCTTCAACTGCCGCTCCAGCTCGAGAATCGCCTCGCGGGCCTCGACGTCCTGCTGCTTGATGACCTTCTCCTTGTCGCGCTGGATCTTGTTGGAGAGCTTCGCCTGCTCGGCGGTGAGTTCGGTGATCTTCTTGATGCCCTCGGCATCGAGGATGTTGTCGGGATCGAGCATTTCGACCGGCGTTTGTTCGAGATAATCGATGGCGGCGTCTTCGAGCACGTAGCCGTTGAGATCGGTGCCGATCACGCGAAGGATCGCCTCGCGGAACTTGTCACGGTCTTCATAAAGCTGGGTGAACAGGAAGCGCTTGCCGACGGTTTTGAGCGCTTCGGAGAATTTAGCATCAAACAGATTGCGGATTTCCGGCTCGCTGGAGGCTCGCACGCAGCCGATGGAGTCGGCCACCTTGATGATGTCCGCCTCGACATTGTTGATACGGACGAAGAACACCACCTTGATGTCGGCGCGTATGTTGTCCAAGCAGATCAGCCCGTTTTTCCCAGTCCGGTCGATTTCAATGCGCTTGACGGAAATGTCGATCAGCTCCGCGCGGTGGATGATCGGGATCACGAAGCCGCCGTTGAGAATGACCTTGGCGGCGGTCCCCCCGGTGCGGACCAGCGCACGGCCCTTCTCAACCTTGCGATAGCAAGTTAGAAGCAGATAGAGAAAGCCCACGATGACGAGGACGACGACAATGAATCCGATGGAGGCGATCTCCGCGGGAAAAGCCGCGAGGAGCGGGTTGGAAACGGAGGGCAAGTGCGGGGTGGCGTTCATATTGGTTTTTCAGCGGGTGGGATTAGTCGATGGGAGGAGCGGGAGGCAGGGCGCGGACGAGATAAAGACCGCTTGCCTCGTCGAGGGAAATGATCGCGACCGTGGTGCCGCGGGGAACGGGCGCGGCATCGGCACCGAGCCGGGCGTTGAGCAGCGCGGTGGCACCACCGGCGCGCTCGACCTCGACCTGACCGTATATGGAGTCCATTTCAATGGAGCGGACGACGCCGACCTCGCCGATGACAGGCGCGACGTTCTCCGCCTCCTTGAGCCGGCGCATCAAAGGCACCAGCGGCTGGGTCAGGATCTTGGTGGCGATCACCGCGAGCACGAATGCGACAACCAGGAAACCACCGGCGAGCAGCCAGCTTTGGCCGGGATTGAAATAGTAGTTCAGCGTGATGGAGGCGACCCACATCATGAGGATCAGGATGCTCAGCACGACCGTCAGCGGGACAAACCCGGCGTTGACCACGCGCAGCATCGCGGCGGGAACATCACCGAGATCCCCGCCCGCGTCGTTCCCGGCTCCATCGAGGTTTGCGTCGAGCGAGTCCACCCCCACGGCACCGAGCAATGTCAGGACCCAGAACACCACCACCAATCCAAGCAAGAGCGTGAATGGCAGATTATAAGGCAGGATCGCCTGTTCCCAAAGTTCCATGACGCTGTCGACCATGGCGGGCGACACCCCGGGATGGCAAGGGAAACCGGGTTAGAAAACGCACCCGTGATTGTAGGATCCAGATTTCGTTTGCCGTCGGCTTCCCCGCCCGTAAGATCCGCCGCAAGCCTATGATCCGCCTGTTCTTTCCGTTCATCCTGCTCGTGCTGGCCGTCCCCACGCTGCTCGCCCAAAGCCCTTCCCTGCCCTCGGATGTTTATCGGTCCGTGCTACGCATCGAGGCCGCCACCCAGGTGCCCGACTATCAAACGCCATGGAATTCCGGACGCTTCGGTGGCGGCATTGGCACCGGATTCCTCATTGGAAAAAACAAGATCCTCACCAACGCCCACGTCGTTTCCAACAGCCGCCGCCTGCTGATCACGGTTTACGGCAGCCCGAAGAAATACCCGGCCAAGGTTGAGTTCATCGCCCATGACTGCGACCTCGCCTTGCTTTCGGTCGAGGACTTCAAGGACTTCGAATCGTTCCCGGTCTTCGAATTCGGAAACGTCCCCAGCCTCGAATCGCAGGTCCGCGTCATCGGCTACCCGGTCGGCGGTGAACGCCTCTCAGTCACCCGCGGCGTCGTCTCGCGCATCGACTTCCAACCTTACTCACACTCCCGCGCCGACTCGCACCTCGTCGTCCAGATCGATGCCGCCATCAACCCGGGCAACTCCGGCGGTCCGGTCGTCCAGGACAGCAAGGTCGTCGGAGTGGCATTCCAAGGCCTTCGCGCGGCGGACAACACCGGCTACATCATTCCCACTCCCGTCATCCGGCGCTTCCTCAAGGACGTCGAGGACGGCACCTACGACAACTACGCCGATCTCGGCATCACCGACTTCCCGCTCCACAATCCCGCCATGCGCAAGGCGCTCGGCCTGACTAACGACGGTAACGGCGTGCTCGTCAGCAACGTTATCCCCACCAGCTCCAGCGACGGCTTCCTCAAGCCCGGCGACATTCTCATGTCGCTCGATGGCAAGCCCGTGGACAGCGCCGGGATGATCACCATCGACGGCGAAACGGTGAACCTGAATGAAATCGTCGAGCGCAAATACGCCGGTGACAAGGTCGCCGTCCGTTTCCTCCGCGCGGGCGCATGGAACGATGTCGACATCGTCCTCAAGCCGCTCAACTGGTCCCGCATGTATTCCGTGCAGTATGAAAAAAAGCCGCGCTACGTCGTCTTCGCCGGCCTCGTTTTCCAACCGCTGGACACCAATCTCTTCGCCACCTCCAAGTTCGAAGACGTCACCCTGCGCCGCCTCTACACCGACTATGTGCCGAAGGGGTTGTTTGAAAAGCACAAGGACATCGTCGTTCTCACCCGCATCGAGAGCGATCCGGTGACCAGCCGGCTCACCGACTTCGCCGGCTTCGCCGTGGACAAGATCAACGGCGTCGAAGTCCGCGATCTCACCCATGCGCGCGAACTTCTTTATCCGGAAAAGCCCCCCGAGTTCTTCGTCATCGAGCTCTTCGGCGCCCCGCGTCCGGTCGTGATTCCATCCGCCATGGTCGCCGGCGCGAACAAGCGCATGCAGGAAAACGGCATCGACCACCTGGAAAACCTCGAAGACTGAGCCATGTCCCGCGTCGGCATCGCTCTCGGCTCCAATCTCGGAGACCGCCTCGCCAACCTCCAGGCCGCGCGGGACCGCCTGCGGGAAACCGCCTCGCCGGGCGAGCCATTCCTATCCGCTTCCACCTATCAGACAGAGCCGCTGCTCTGCCCGCCCGGCTCGCCTTTTTTTTACAACTCGGTGGTCGAAATCAGCTGGGAAGGCGACCCCTTCGCACTGCTGGAGATCACCCAGTCCATCGAACAACATCTCGGCCGCGCCGGTTCCCCTGAGCGCAACGCCCCGCGCGTCATCGACGTGGACCTGCTCTACTTCGGCGATCAAATCATCGACACGGAAGCCCTGATCCTCCCCCACCCCCGTCTCGGCGAGCGTCGATTCGTGCTGCAACCGTTGGCCGAGATCCGCCCCGGACTGGTCCTTCCCGGACACCCACACAGCATCGCGCAACTGCTGGATCAACTCGCGTCCGACGAACCGCCGCTGGTCCGCCTTCAAATGTAGTCAGGACTTCAGTCCGTTCTTCCCAAGCGCGCGTCCTCAGGCATTCTTCTCCCACCATGAGCAAGAACCTCACCGCCATCCTCGCCGCCGCCCTCTTCGGAATGATCCCGATCCATGCGGCGGAGCACCCCGACACCGCCACCTGGAAAGACCTCATCGCCAAGGATTTCTCCAATTGTGTCGAAACCGGCCACTGGGCGATGGAGGGCGACACCCTGGTAGCCAAGGACCACGAGACCCTCTGGACCAAGGAATCCTACGGCGACTTCATCCTCGACCTCGAGTTCAAAGTCGCCAAGGAGTCCAACAGCGGCGTCTTCCTGCGGTCCAGCGACATCAAAAACGTGCTCAAGGCCCTCGAAATCCAGGTCCATGACTCCACCGACGGCACCAAATACGGCATGGTCGGCGCGATCTACGACGCGATGCCGCCGACGAAGAGCGCCGTCAAACCGATCGGCGAGTGGAACCGCATGACCATCACCTGCCAGGACAGCAAAATCACCGTGATCCTCAACACCGAGGAAATCATCAAGGCGGAGCTCAACGACTGGCCCGAGGTGAAGAAAAACCCCGACGGCACGCCTAATAAATTTCCCGTGGCCCTCAAGGACTACGCCCGCAAGGGCCCCATCGGCTTCCAAGGCCTGCACGGCAAGGCACTGGCTCCGGTGTGGTATCGCAACGTGAAAATCAAGCCGCTCGGGTGATCGAGCCTCCATGTGGCTCCCGAAGTCCAAACTTCAGTTAGGACCGCGGATCACGCGACTCCAGCAACTGTGCGGCGATGCTGATGGCGATCTCCGCGGGATCGTTTCCGCCGACGGGGAGTCCCACGGGGCAGAGGATCTTTTCCAACAACTCCGGGGCGACACCGTCCTGCCGGAGTTCGCGCTGCAAAACCGCCCGTTTCGAGGCGCTGCCGATCACGCCGATAAAAGGGATTTCCGGAAACCGCCGGAGCACCTCGCGCAAGACCGGACGATCGCTCGCGTGCCCCTTGGTGATGGAGATCACAAACGACCGCGCGGTTAGGGATTCCACACCATCCTCGAAGGATTCCACGAGATGGAGCTTCACCTTCGGATGTTTGGAAAATTTCTCCAGCCAGTCGGCGCGCGTGTCGAACACGTCGATCCGGCAGGACAGGGTCGCGAGCACCGGCACCAGCGCTTGGGAAACATGGCCCGCTCCGAAAACCGCGAGGTGCCACGGCTCGGTCGCGGTGATTTTCTCAAACAGAAACGCCATCTCACCGCCACACGTCATGCCGACGTCGCGCTGGAGATTCCAACTCGTGCTCACACACGGCTCATCACCGTCCAAAACCGCCGCCGCTTGTTCGAGGGCCTTCGCCTCCACTTTTCCTCCCCCTAGATTTCCCGCCACCAGCCCGCCGAGCGTGACGATGGCCTTGGCTCCGAGTTGTCCCGGCACGCTGCCCCGCACCGCCGTGATGGTGACCACCACGGCGTCCACTCCCTCGCGGCGCAGCGCGGCGATTTGTTCCCAAGTGTCCATCAGCTTCCTTGAATTCCGCGGGTGGATCGGCGTTACTCCGGCGCAATGATTTCACTTGCCCGGCTCAACACCGCTCCCGACGAGGATTTCGTAACGGCCCTGGGCGGGATTTACGAGCATTCTGATTGGGTTCCGCAGCGCCTGCTCCCGCAGCGGCCGTTCCCGGATTTGGAAAATCTGAGACTGGCGATGCGGCAGCTCGTGGAAAACGCCAGCGACGCCGAAAAACTCGCCCTGATCCGCGCCCATCCGGACCTGGCGGGCAAACTCGCCAAAGCCGGCAAGCTCACCGAGGAATCCACCCGCGAGCAGGCGGGTCTCGGACTCGACCGGCTCGGCGATCAGGAATACGAGCGGTTCCAGGACATGAACGAGCGCTACCGGGAAAAATTCGGATTTCCCTTCATCATCTGCGCCCGCCTGACGACCAAACCGGGGGTTTTAGAGGCCTTCGACAAGCGGCTTGAACATTCCCGCGAGCAGGAAATTTGCGAGGCTTTGGCCCAGATCCACCAGATCGTCCGGCTGCGGCTGGAAGACGCCGTCCAGGATCTGTAGCAGCTGCGGCTCCAAGCGCCCCTCCCCCGCGCCGCTGGAGATTGGATCCCGGGGGGCTTACACTGCGGTATTGCACACCGAATGTTGCGCTACCTCGACTGGCGAGGTTCCGGCTGCTGAAGTTGCTCAGCACCAGGTTACCGCCGCTCCCGGTGACAACGGACCGACCGCGCCGAGCAGAAACGCCAGGCCGTTGTTTACACCGTCGCTCGGTATCGAAGGCCGCGCCGCCGGACCGGGCGTCATAGTGGGGCTGGCCGGTGCCGCTGACGTTGATGGTGGAGGCGGGACCATGGCTCCGGCAAACAAAAGACGATAGAGAATAAACGGTATCCGTTTGAAAACCTGTCTCCAATGCCCCGGCTTTCCATCACTCATCCGGGTAGGCGTTCACGACCCGTAGCCGCACGGATCCGGGCGCGAAGGGTTCGACGCGAATTTGGTTGTCACCGCGCTTGAGGTGGCGTGCCACTTCCAACCGGAAGGGCCTACCGATGAAACCACCGGCATTCTTGCCGTTGATGGTGATGCGGGCGGCCTCCTCAGGTAACAGCCCGTCGATTTCAAGGACGATGCGGGTTTTTGCCAGATCGAGATTGTCGGGGAGATGGCAAGCACCCTCGAAGGGCTCGCCAACTACCGGACTGAGAGTGAGCATACCGTTAGGCGATGGCTTCACGATCGGCCTGGCTGGAGCGGACGGCGGAACCGGACCGCCGGTCACGGGGATGATGGTGGCGGATGCCAGATCTTCGTGGGTGAGCCGTGGCGGTAGCGGGCGCCGGGTTTTGTTGAAAACGACCAGCACGCTCTCCATCGGCTCGAGCGTGAGCGGCATTTCGGCATGCGATCCATCGCGGGTGAACTGCGGGGAGTGGATTTCGTTGCGCATCGAGTCCCAGATTTCGGGAAAACCTGCCGCCCTGAACCGGAGCCGGAAGCTCTTGGCCTGGCGGGCGGGATCTTGGTTACAAACGAGGAACACGTCGTTGCCGTCCTTCACACGGTGGAGCACGTGCAGCCATTCGTCGGTTCGCCCATCGAGGACCTCCACGACGGGCGGAATGCGGGCATCCTTGTGAAGGGCGGCGGCAATCATTTCCACGTCGGGTTTTTCCGGGAGGAAATACGATCGGCCGCCGGCAAGGCTGGTCCGGCAGGCGGTGGCCCCCGTCTTGGGCGCTTCACCCCAGATGTCATCGCGGAGCCTGGCGATCCCGGCGGAGGGCGTGCCGATGGTGCCGGACCGCGAAGGCAGGCGGCCGTAGCCGACGACCACGCCGCCCTGCTCGAAGAAGGCTTTGGCTTTGACGAGGGTGGCGTGGGTGATGACTTCAGTGGGCGGCACGACGAGCACCTGATAGTTCTCGTGGTGGAGTTTGAGATTCGCTCCGTCGAGCGCGGCGTCGTTCTCGAAGGCCTCGAAAGGAAGCCAGTCACAATCGTAAAGCGCGTCCTGCAGCACGGTGGTCAGGTCCTCGGGCGTGACGTAGTTGCCGACGCGGCGGGCATTGCCGCTGAACAGGACGGCGACCGGGCAGACGTGGTGGCCGCCGGTGAGCCATAGGCCGAGCCGGTTGTTATAATCCGCCCACACGCGGAACAGCGGCCAGCGCGGTTCGTGGCCGTCATTGTAAAAGTATGGCGGGTAGTCCTTGTCGTAGGGAGCCCTTGGGTTGAACGAGTGCGGGATCATGAAGTTGATGCCGCGCACCTGGTGCTGGTCGGTGAGCCACTTCATTTCCGGATAGGAAAGCTCCTGGCCGTAACCGCCGAAGATCTCACACATCGCGATGTCGTCCTTCTTGCCGTAAACGTGGGAAATCGAGCTGCCGAGCTTGGGAGTCTGATAGATGTCATGCGGACGCTGGCCGGGACGCATCTGGCGGACGACGAGATCGATGCCGCCCATGTCGCTGTATTTCTGCAGCCGCATCAGGTCTCCGGCGCAGTAATCGGGGCGCAGGTACAGCTCGCGCTGCTCCATGAAATGCCCGATGGAGACGACACCGCGCTCGCGGCACCACTTGCTCATGCCGCCATACATCACGCGGCCCCAGGCCTCGGCGATGGCTTCCATGTATTGGTAGCGGGCGGCGGTATCATCGTCGCCGGCGAGTTGGAACTTGTAGGCTATGTAAGCCTTTTTCCAATCGACTCCCCATTCCTTCAAAATGACGTCGAGTTCGGTTCCCCAGTCGCCGACGGTTTCCGGTTCGTCATAAAAGAACCCCGGAATCGTGGTGCCGAAGTGTTCCTTGAAACGGTCGTAGTGCGGTTGATAGACAGTCTTGAGGAACCATTCGGCGCAATCGCGGCTGGCGCCGTCGACACTCAGCTCCCTGCCGCCGCTCTGGCCGAGGCCGGGCGCCTGCTTGTGGGTGAACCTGACCACCCGCCACCTGCCTTTCGGCGGCTGCCAGGTGAGCTTGCCGCTCTTGATGAAAGGCGCCAGATCGAGCAAAGAGTCGCCCTCAAACCGGTTGTCCCCGGTAAGGCGTCCCGCCACCGCGCCGATGTAGCGGTCACCGCCGAAGCCGACGGCCTCGAAAGGGTTAGGCCCGACGGCGTCCATCGCCTCGGTCACCAGCGACTTGGCGGCATGGCGTGGCGGCACGGTGCCGCCGACGGATTGGCTGGGCCACCAACGCTCGTCGAAAATCCACATCTGGAGGTCGAGTTCCCTGGCCTTGTTCAGGCAGATTTCCAGGTCGTCGAACCAACGCGGCCCGAGCCAATCGCGGTGGGGCCGCGACTCTGCGGTGAAACTGCCGTTGCCGCCCTCGGCGACTTTTTCGAGATAATGTTCGAGACGTCCCCTGGTTTCGTTTTCGTCACCGTGCATCCAGAAAAGGGGGCCGGTCAGACGGCGGGCCTCCATCGGCAATTCGCGGAATTGGGTTTCCAGCGACTCGGGAGCGGCCGTGGCACACAGGCTGGCAGCGAGAAAAACGGCGAGGGATGAGGTCGTTTCCATGAGATTTCCGTAAGAGCAGACTCAGGCTGCGACGGGGAACGTGCGTTCGGCGCTTGCTGATCCTTACGGCACACGAGGGACCCGGACTTTCAAATTTCAACGCATCGCGCGGCATGTCTCACTCGAACTGCCACGTCACCTCGATGCCTGCGGGGATGTCGCGGAAATCCGGCCCTAGGACAAAAAGCGCCGTGGCCCATGCGTCGGCGCTGGCACAGTCGGCGGCGATGACTGTGACCGAAGAGGCCGCCCGCTTCACCGGCTTGCCGGTGCGTGGATCGATGATGTGGCCAGGCTGATAATAATTGCCGCTGGTGGCGACGGCGCGACCACTCAATGTTAGAACCCGGGAAATTTCGCGGCCGCGGGAAGTCGGACGTTCGATCTCCACGGCCCAGCCACCTTCACCCGCGACCACCTCGCCGCCGAGTTCGAACACGAAATCCCGCACACCGAGCCGCCGCAACCGCTCCCCCACCCGGTCGACGGCGAAGCCCTTGCCGATGGCTGACAGATCGATACCCGTGCCCGGCGGACCGTATCCGGCGGCGTGGACGTTTGCCAGAAGTCGGTGGTCGAACGCGCCGCCGCTTGCCTCGCGCGCCGCTTCGGCGAGACGGATCACCCGTGCCAGATCGGCGCTAGCAGCCTCGCCGCGGTTGAAGCGACTGAGGTCGGAATCCCCGCGCCACTGACTCATGACCTGTTCCCAATGTTCCAGCACTCCGGCGACCTCGCCGCGCAGTTGCGGCGGAGCCTCGCCGCGCCAAGCGAGCGTCCAGGCCGTCCCCATGGCACGACCGCCGAGCGGGGAACGCGGGGTGGCCTCGCGGCTCTTGAAAATGAGCGCGCCGGTGAAAACGACAGCCGCCAGGCCAATGAACAGCGCGCGTCTCATGCGAGGAGCGTGTAAATCCAACCCGCCGCCACCAGCACGGCGGCGATGGCGTCGCGGCGGGTGAAATCGCCGGGCGAGTGGGTGAGAAATTTCAACATCGCCCCGGTCGGGCAGCCGTAGTGGCAATACGCCTGCGGCAGGAAAACCGCGGCGAGCAGCCCCACGCTGAGGATGGCGGCGGGCAGGATGGCATAGAAACCGGCGCTCCAGACTTCGAACGGCTCGATCATGGCGAAGGGCAACCCGCTGCCGAACAACGCAAGCGTCCAGATCGCGAGCAACGTGAGCCACGGCACGCGCTGGAGGACGC
>JBEDKU010000479.1:0-4023 GCA_041172045.1 Verrucomicrobiota bacterium
CCCCCGGTTTCCCTCTCCTATCTGGAGATCTGTTATATCACGCGTCCAGCCTGAGGGCGGCTTTTTGCGCGGCGCTTTTCGCCTCGGTCTTGTTGCCCATGCCGTCGTCCGCGGTGAGGCGCATGCCGACGGGTTTGGAAACGCCGAACTCTTCCATCGTCACGCCATACATCACGTCGGCGCGGGCCATCGTGCGCTTCGAGTGGGTGACGATGATGAACTGCGAGTTGTCGATGAAGCGGTCCAGCACCTTGACGAAGCGGTTGATGTTCGATTCGTCGAGCGGCGCGTCGAGCTCGTCGAGAACGCAGAACGGGCTGGGCTTGATCATGTAGATCGAGAACAACAGCGCGACGGCGGTCATCGAGCGCTCGCCACCGGAGAGCAGCGTGATCGACTGGAGCTTCTTGCCCGGCGGTTTGGCGGTGATGTCGATGCCGGATTCGAGCGGATCGCTTTCGTCGAGCAGGGTGAGGTCGGCCTCGCCTTTTTCGCCGAAGAGCTCCTTGAACATCTCGCGAAAGTTGATTTTGACTTGGGCGAAGGTCTCGGCGAAGAGGCGCTGCGTCTCGGTGTTGATTCGGTCGATGACTTCAAGCAGCTCGGTCTTCGAGTTGACGAGGTCGTCGTGCTGGCCCTTGAGGAAATTGTAGCGTTCCTCGAGTTCGTCGAATTCCTCGATGGCGTCGAGGTTGACCGGACCCATCGCGTCGAGGCGGCGCTTGATGTCGGCGACGATGGACTCGACGAATTCCCAATCCGGCTCGCCGGTCATTTCACCGGGGATTTCAAGGTCCTCACTGGTGCCGTCCACGACGACGGTCGGCATTTCATCCTCGGCGCTTTCGTCGGCTTCCTCGCCGGTGACGATGGATTGGCGACCGCCACGACCTTGCAGGGCTTTCTGCGAGGCGATGCTGGTCAGCAACGCGTGGGCGTCCGGCTGGAAGGTAGATAGATCAATCTGGTGGCGCTCCTGGATGGTCGTGGCCAGACTTTCGATGCGGAGATCCAACTTGGTGCAGGCGACTTCCTCGCGGCCTTTTTGCTCGTTCACCTTCGAATGGTCGCGGCGGATCGCGGCGAGCACGGTCTCGGCGTTTTCTATGGCTTCGAGCAAAACCGTGCGGCCTGCGGAGCGGGTGTTGATTTCCACCTGGAGGTCCTCCACCTCGGCGCGGTGGGATTCGCATTCTTCGGACAAACGGGCGTTCTCGCCTTGGGCGGCTTCGATCCGTTGGTCGAACGAATCGATCTCCGTCTCGCGGCGGATCGCCACGTCGCGGAGTTCGGATAGACGCGCTTCCATCGGCTTCTGCTGTTCCTCGGCGGACTGCTTGGCGCGGCGCTCGACGGCGAGTTCGGTGCGCAGTTCGTTGAGGGCTTCCACGATGTCCTGCTCGCGGCGGACGATGGATTCCGACTCCGATTGCAGGCGGCGGGCTTCGTTTTCGAGCGCTACCAGACGGTCGCGGGCGGAGGCGAGTTCGCTTTCCAGGTGCTCGCGGCCTTCGGCGGCGGCGCGCTCGCGGTTTTCGAGTTCGCCGCGCTCCCACTTGACGTTTTCGAGTTTGGTTTCGAAATTCTCCACCTCGCGGGTGGCGAGGCTCAGCTGGCCCTGGAGGGTGGATAGGTCGACCTTCTGGCGTTGGAGACGCTCGCGCGAAACCTCGACTTCCTCGCGGAGCTGTTCGAGACGTGCTTCGAGGTCGGTCACGCGGGTGCGGGCGGCCTCGTCGGCAGTCGTCAGTTCGGCCACTTCGGCGGCGAGCGAGCGGACCTCGTTTTGAAGTTCGAGCACGGAAGTGCTGCCTTCCGCGCCGGTGCCGCCGCGGAGCATGCCTTCACCGGATAGAATTACCCCTGCCAGAGTGACGAAGGTGACGCCCGGGTGAGCGGCGCGCAGGCGCAGCGCCGTCGCGAGGTTCGGGACGATGAGGACTTTTTCCAACAGTTTCTCGATGACGGTGGAAATGCGGCTGTCGGACTTCACCCGGTCGAGCGCCCAGGCGGTCGCGCCTTCCGGCAGCGACTCCATCTGGGTGCCGGCGGAATGGCCGACGAAGGTTTCCGGCAGCACGGCGGCGACGCCCAACTGCTTTTCCGTCAGACGGGTGATGACCGCTTCTGCCATCGCCTGGTCCTGGACGAGCACCGCTTGGAGGTGGTTTCCAAGCGCGGCCTCGATGGCGCGGGCGCAGGTGTTGTCGGCTTCGATGAACGAAGCGAGCACGCCGTGAATGCCGGGTTTGAATTGGTCAGGATTGCCGAGGCCCTTGAGCACGTTCTGGGTGCCTTTTTCAAAGCCCTCGCCGCTTTCCACCAGCTGGCGGACGGCGTCGAAACGCGCGGAACGCTGGGCGAGCACCTTGTTCGACTCCACGGCTGCGGCGCGGGACGCGTCGAGGTCACCACGAGTGTGTTGGTAGGTGCGTTCGGCGACCTGGAAGGCTTCGGTGAGTTCACCAAGCATCGAGCCGGTGGCTTCGACCTCGCCGGCGATGCGGGCTTGCTCGGCACGGAATTCCTCGAGTTCCAACGTGAGGCGTTGTTCCTCATCGCCAAGCTGGCGCGAGCGCTCACGGTTGCCTTCGAGTTGGGCGAGGGCGCTTTCGATTTTCGCCTGCATCGAGGCGATGATCGTTTGCGTGCGGTTCGCCTCGCCACGGGTTTCGCGGAGGGCGGTCTCGATGGTTTCGCGCTCTTCTCGGGTGCCCTTGGTGCGGGATTCCTGCTCGGAGAGCTGGATTTCCTTCTCGGCGATGATGCGGCTGAGTTGGTCGAGCGATTCGTTGGCGGCGATGAACTCGAACTCCTGCTTGGCGAGTTTTTCGCGGGTCTCGGCGATGTCCTCGTGATTCTGGCGGATGCGTGATTCCAGCTCGGCCTTGCGCTCGTCGTTGAAGGAAATGCGGCCGGCGGCGGAGTTCAGCGCGTTGCGGTGCTCGTTGAGGCGTTGGCGGAGTTCGGCGAGTTCGCCTTCGAAAATCCGCGCGGCGGTGCGCGCTTCGGTGACCGCTTCTTCCTTGGCGGGAAGCTGCATTTCCAGCTCGGTGTCGCGCACTTCGAGACCACGGATCGAGACAACCAATTCATCGCGCTCGGCGGTGAGTTCGACGAATTTCTTGTGGCCCAGATGGCTGTCGAGCACCCGCGTATCGGCGGCGAGCGCCTGATAGCGGCGGGCTTTCGCGACCTGGCGGCGCAGCGAATTCATCCGGCGCTCCTGCTCGGCCAACACGTCGGAAACGCGCAGCAGGTTGGCTTCGGTGAATTCCAGTTTCCGCAACGCTTCCTTTTTCTCGCGCTTGAATTTTGTGATCCCGGCGGCTTCCTCGAACACCGCGCGGCGTTCTTCCGGCTTGGAGGAGAGGATCTGGTCGATCTGGCCCTGCGCCATGATCGAGTAGGCGGTGCGGCCGATGCCGGTGTCCATCAACAGGTCGTGAATGTCCTTGAGGCGGCAAAGCGTGCCGTTGATCCGGTATTCCGAACGCCCGTCGCGGAACACCCGGCGGGTGAGGGCGACCTCGTTGAAATCGACCTTCAGCGGGCCTTCGCAGTCGGCCATCGTCAGCGTGACTTCGGCCATGCCGAGCGGTTTGCGCTTTTCGGTGCCGTTGAAAATGACGTCCGCCATCTCGCCGCCGCGGAGGGCTTTGGCGGAAGTTTCGCCGAGCACCCAGCGGATCGCATCGACCACGTTGGACTTGCCGCAGCCGTTGGGGCCGACGATGCCGGTCACGCCCTTGGCGAATTCGAACACGGTTTTATCGGCGAACGACTTGAAGCCGTGGATTTCGAGAGTCTTGAGATACATTCAGATAGGAGTGTGGTTAAGGGTTAAGCCCGAGAGGGAACTGGGCTGGAGGGACCCTACCTTCCCAGCTGCGGTCTGCAATCCGGGAAGTGGAAACAGCACAAGATACGGTGTTGGAGTTCCCGTTGGGATACTGGATGTGGTGCTTTCGGGTATTTAGGACCTCCAAAGTAAATTGCAGGGCCAGGCCAGGCGGTGATCCT
>JBEDKU010000480.1:0-4879 GCA_041172045.1 Verrucomicrobiota bacterium
GGCCGGGAAGCCGGCACGCGGATCGTGATTGCTTGATCGGAAGAGGATTCTTGGTCAGCATCGGCCATGAAGTTCCACATCGCCGAGACCTTGCAGCGGCGGTGGGTCGAGGATCCGCCCGCCGGCTGGGCTGCTTCGCGGGAGGTTGGAGTCATTTCGCACACCGAAAGCCGGATGCTCGGCTATCAGCCGAAGGCCGATCTCATGCTTCAGAACGCGGTGACTGGCCAGCGGGTCTGGATCGAGCTGGAAGTCAGCCGAGCGGACCCGTCGGCAAACCACATGAAATTCGGGTCGGCGCATCTATTGAATCCGCTTCCAGCGAGTGATGCCTTCATCTCGCTGGTCTCACGCCACATCGCGACCGGACGCTCCAATCTGGCAGCTCACGCCACCTGGTTGCTGCGTGCCAATGGATTGAGGGCATTCCAAATGCCCCTCCTGCCGGAACTCGACGCTCTCACTATCAAACGACTCAACCAAGGTGCAGTGTCGCTCGACAAAATGCCGACGCCCGATCTTGGCGAAATCCTGTCGGCCACCGAACCAGTGGGAAGCAGCGACGGTTCGGGAATCTATCGGGTGACCAACCGGCTTGAGGTAATCCTCAACATCCATCAATGGAACAAGGACATGTCCAGTGAGGCGGCACGCGCTGCATGGGGCCGAAGGCGCGTCCGCTATTTCGTCCACGATCCTTACTCCAACCTGTTCGCTCCGTCGAAATTCGCGGCCTACACCCGGATGCCGAAGGCACTCACGCCGGACGAACCACTCCCCTACAATCCGGCCATGACCGTCCGGGCCTACTCGAAGATTCCCCACGACACCCCGATTTTCGACGGCCGGAAAGCCTGGCAGAAAATCTCCAGTCTGGGTTTCCAAGTCACGAAGGCATCCAACTGCCAGGCGCGCGTTCAGGAGCATTTCCGCTCGTGGGTGGGCCGTTATCAGTTCGCATTGCATGCCGATTTTAACGAAGCGGAGATTCTGGTGGACCCCATGAGGCTACGATGAACAATCCGCCAAGCGCCTGTTGACCTCGCCCATGCCCACTCCCTACACACCGCCCTACACCATCACCGCCAACATCCTCTCGTTGGTGGCGGAGATCGCTGGCGAGGTCGCGCGCCTTGGGGCGCTGGCAGGCCCGGGGAACGTGCCGAAACTTCGCCGGGAAAACCGGATCCGCAGCATCCATGCCTCACTGGCCATCGAAAACAACACGCTGACACTCGATCAGGTCACCTCAGTGATTTCCGGCCGGCGGGTTCTCGGCGCGCCCCGGGAAATCCAGGAAGTCAAAAATGCCTTTGCCGCCTATGAGGCCATGTCCGCGTGGCACCCCTCATCCGCAAAGGACCTGCTCGCCGCCCACCGCTTGATGCTTCAGGGTCTCGTCGAGGAGGCGGGGAAATTCAGGAACCGCGCCGTCGGCATCGCCAAAGGCAAGCGCATCGTTCACCTCGCCCCGCCTGCCGACCGCGTGCCGGGGCTCATGAAGGACCTTCTCGGATGGCTCAAGCGCACCGACGCCCACCCGCTGATCGCAGGCTGCGTCTTCCACTACGAGCTCGAATTCATCCACCCCTTCGCCGATGGCAACGGCCGCATCGGTCGCCTGTGGCAGACGCTCATCCTCAGTCAGTGGAATCCGCTCTTTGCCTTCCTGCCGGTGGAAACGGTGATTCGCGATCAACAGGCCGATTACTATAGAGTCCTCGCCGCCTGTGACAAAGCGGGAAACTCCACCGCCTTCATCGAATTCCTGCTCTCCGCCTTGCTCACCACTCTCCGCGAAGCCGCGGGGACCGATCAAGTCGGCGACCAAGTCACCGATCAAGTCGCAGCCCTCCTGCGGGTGCTCGGCCATGAAACCCTCACCGCCTTGGAATGCATGAAACGGCTCAAGCTCTCCCACCGTCCCACCTTCCGCGCCAACTACCTCAACCCGGCTCTCACCGCCGATCTCATCGAATACACGATTCCCGGAAAACCCCAGAGCCGCCTTCAAAAATACCGCCTCACCGCTAGAGGCAAGGCGCTCGTCAACAATCGGTGACCTTCGTTCGTTTTTCGGCACCACGCAAGTCGCAGGGGAATCGCGCTCTATCTCCCGCAAGGATTCCTGTCTTGGCTAACGACGCCATTTGCTCATCATCGCCGCATGAAACAGCTTTTTCCCGATCCACGCGTTGTCGCGGCGAGAAAGGCGCTCGCAGCCAGGCCGCCAGCCCCGCTCGAACGCGTGCTCGAACAAGCTGCGGCTTCCCGCAAATTCATCGCTGAATGGCGTTCGAAAGGATTGCCGGATCTGCCCGATACTCCGCATCCTCCTTCCGTTCGATGAATTACGCCCGCTGGCTCGGCAAACTCGCCAACCTCAACGTTGCCCGAACCGGGCCACGCGGCATCGCACCACACAAGCCGCTGATGTTGCTCACCGTCATCGACCTGATCGAATCCGGTGACATCCCGGATGGCTGGGTCCGCTACGACGTCCGTCTCGTCTCCCGTTTCCGCGACTACTGGGAACTGGTCCAGGTCCGCCAACGCAACTCGCCGGACATCCCGATGCCCTTCAATGCCCTCGGCGGCGACAAGGATCAGGTCTGGCAGTGTTTCACCACCGACGGACAACCTTCGAAATCCAAGCTCACCACCCGCCTCTGCCACTTGGATCCCGCGCTCTTCACCTGCCTGCAGGATGCCGACTTCCGCCGCGAAGCCCGCCGCACCCTCATCGGCATCTACTTCACGGCCACCGAGCAAGTCATGCTCTGCGCCCGGCTCGGCTTGCCCGCACCAAAAACGGAAGCCGTCGCCGCCTTGCGGGCCGATGCAGCCGCATTCAGAGCCAAACAGAAAAAAGGCCGCGACAGCCGATTCAAAAGCGATGTGCTCGGCGGCTACTATTTCACCTGCGCCCTCACCGGCTACCGGCTCGACACGGAAACCACCTCCATCGTCCAAGCCGCCCACATTCACCAACACGCTGTCAGCGGCAACGACGATCCCCGCAACGGCCTCGCCCTGACGCCTGATGCCCACTGGATGTTCGATGCCGGACTTTGGACGGCGATTCCCAAGGGCGATGACTTGTTAGTCAGCGTCGCCAAGAACCGCTTCGCCGAGTCATCGCCACACGGGCGCTTGCTTGCCGCTTTCGACCGCCAGCCACTCCACTTCCACGATCACACCAGACTCCGGCCTGAAAATACGCACTTCGACTGGCATCGGAGGAAACATCGGATATGAATCAGTCAGCACATAGGAGTGTTGGGCATATTCTAACGAATGATGCCGGCAATAGCCTCGCCAGCTAACCTCCGGGCTTGAGCATGGTCGCAAGAACCGTGGCAACGTTTGGATTGATCGTCTCCTGCAATGGACGAAGCGACTGCCGCAACCGGGACTCCGGATGTTTCTCAAGGATGACGATGCACTCGCCCGGGTGAATCGCAGCCAGCCTTCGAAGTGCGTCAGGAGTGAGCCGATGAGATGCGTGGAGCAGAATCACAAATGAGTGCGATTCGGTGAGCTGGTCGAGACGCTCCTCGGTGATATGGTCGGCAGCCAGGCTCAGTGCGATTGACGGATGGAGTTGGGCGCAGAGTTCGACTTCCTCCGGTGTGACCTTGTCGCCCAGTGTCCCCAGAGTGATCGCCGGAAACTTCTCGATGAAGAAGAGCCGCTGTTCACGCATGAGTTCGCCGCCGTGTTGACGAATAACGGTTTCCGGGGCCATATCGGCAAGGTCGCCGAAATCGATGACCCGGACGAGTTTCGACGCCTCGATGGTCTCCGTCGGCTGGATGGTCATGTCAGGGATGAGTGTCCGGATGAGAACACGCGGACTGTCAGCCGGAGCCTCAATCACCACGCACGCGAATTCCTCGTCGCCCGGATCCTGCCATTCGGGGACGATCTGGACGAGTTCGCCGACTTGGAGGGGGCGGATGCTGTTTGATGGGATAGGCTGGGGCATTGTCTGATTTTTTTTCGGGATCAGGCAGTCTCAAGCCATGCGGCGGAAACCTGACGAATCGGGCGGATGTCGTCAGCAAAGGCAACCCAGACCAGATCCAGTTCAGGGGAATCCGGGTAACACCACACGTCCTCGCTCGGTCCCATGACGATCTGGCCGACGCAATCCGTGAGCAGGTGTTGGGACGGTTCGGCCGTCAGAGGTGCCGGGCCGCCGGCGCCGACAAACCTGACACCCCTGCCCTTGATCACTTCTTTTTTCTCCACGGGCTTGATGTTCAAACCTTGGGCCCGTTTTGCAATGCGAAAGCCTTTTCTGACATGCCACGCGGCAACCTTTACTGCGGCCCCGGAGCGGATTTGGCGGTGGCGTCCGAGGTTGTCCGGTTGTTGATTTGTCTCATGGCTGATGTCTTCACTCCCGAGAAGCGTTCAGAGGTGATGTCTCGCATCCGGGGACGCGACACGAAGCCGGAATTGGCCTTGCGTTCGATGCTCCACCGTCTGGGCTATCGCTTCACGGTCAACGGGCCGAAAAACAAATCACTGCCCGGCAAACCCGACATCGTCCTGCCGAAATACCGCACCGTCATCTTCGTCCACGGCTGCTTCTGGCACGGACATGAGCATTGCCCGGAGTTCCGCATCCCACGCTCCCGGACGGATTGGTGGGACGCCAAAATCTCCGGCAATCGCGCGCGCGACGCACGGAATGAAAAGGCCCTGCTCAAGATGGGCTGGCACGTGCTCACGATCTGGGAATGCGCATTGAAAACAGCATCTGCCCGGGAATGGCTGCAGAAACACCTGCCCAGCCTGCTTGACGGCTCATGACTGCGGCAACGCTTTTCATGCGCCATCCGCTCCAGAGAACCCGGCCCCAGCTCTCCGC
>JBEDKU010000481.1:0-4546 GCA_041172045.1 Verrucomicrobiota bacterium
AGCAGTGGCGCGGCGATCGGCTCGATGGCGGTCAGCACGGTTTCACCGGCTTTGACGTCGTCCCCGGGCTTGAGTGGCACGCGGCGCATTTTCCCGGCCACCGGGGCGGCGACGACGTAGCGGTTCCTGACGCGGGTCTTGCCCTCTTCGGAAACGCGCACGGTCAGCGGTCCGCGGGCGACCGTGCCGGTCTCGATGATGACGGGCTTGGGCCACAGGCCCCACGCGATCAGGGCGAGAAGGAAAAATCCGCCAAGCCACGGCAGCGACCGGCGGATGAGATGGGTCCCCGACGGGCTGCGTTTGGTTTCCCAAGGTGCGGTCGCGGCGGGCGTTTCGATGTCGGGAGTGGCCATGAATTCGTTGGCACCTTGATAAACGAGCGGCTGGGTGCATTCAAGGCCCACTCGCGACGAGGCCCGGATTGGCGGATGCGCTTTGGGAATTCAAAAGCCGGCCCGCGATTCCGCTGATCGAATTTTCCGGCAGTCCTTCAGGCTGTCCTCAAGCCGTTCCGGCGAGGCGGTGGTTCAGGGCGATGGAGCGGCGGAGCGCGCGCATCACGTCCACCAAGCCGCGGTGCGTCGCCACCGCGGCGTTGCACGCGGCATGCTGGTTGGTGTGGCGGCTCACGAATCGGCCGATCTCGGCGTAAAGCTGGCGCATCTGGGTTTCCAGCAGGGCGCTCTCGGCCCGCAGGAGGGAGATTTCCTTGTTGCCGTCGCCAATCATCTGGAAGGCTTCCGAAGCGTGGACGCGGCGGTGTTTTTTCTTCTCGTTGATCTGCTCGTCCACCAGATCGACCTTGGCGTCGCCGGCTTCGATTTCCTCGGCGATCTGGATGCGCTGGTGTTTGAGATCGGAAAACCGGGTTTTCAATTCGGCGAGCCGGGCCTTGGCCTTTTCGATCTCCTGCTGGTGGTTGACGGTTGGCGAGGACTCCTTGGTGAGAACCTCGAGTTTCATTTTCATGCCGTCATAAATACGCCGAACCTCGCGGGCCTCGATGACGATCTCGTCGCGGCGGTGGGCGAGCTTTTCGAGTTCCATGAGCAGCTCGACCCGCTGGTCCATCAGGTCCTGGTTGATCTCCGGCGCGCTGATGAGCACGTTGACGCGTTCCTCGTGCGCCTGGTCGAGCCGGGCCTGGCAATCGGCCAGTTTTTCGCGGACGATTTCCTTCTCCTTGATGAGCTTGCGGAGGTTCCAATACTCGACCGAGAGCTCTTCGATCCCCTCGACCTTTTCCCAGATGGCGGCACCGAGTTGTGCCTCGGCCTCGCGCAACAGGTGCATTTCGCTGGCAGCATCAGCCATCCGGAGATTTCTCCGGAAGTAGCCGAACGCCTGGGCGACCCGGGCAATGAGGTAACGGGATGATGTCATAAGTCTGGGGGGAGATTGACGGGTTATTTACCGATTTTGCGCTGAAGGCTCTCGATGACGGAGATGTCTTCGAGGGTGGTAACGTTGCCCGAAATCTTGCCGGTGCAAACGAGTTCTTTGAGCAGGCGGCGCATGATTTTACCGGAGCGGGTCTTCGGCAGGCCGTGGGCGAAGTGCAGGTCGTCCGGCTTGGCGATCGCACCGATGACCTTGCCGACGTGGTTTCTCAACTCGGTGCGCAGCGCTTCCGATTCCTCGAAATTTCCCTTGAGGGTGACGAACGCCGCCACGGCCTGGCCCTTCATGTCGTCCGGGCGGCCGACCACCGCGGCTTCCGCGACGGCGGCGTGGGAGACGAGCGCGCTCTCGATTTCGGCAGTGCCGAGGCGGTGGCCGGAGACGTTGAGCACGTCGTCGAGACGGCCGATGATCCAGAAGTTCCCGTCCTTGTCGCGGCGCGCGCCGTCACCGGCGGTGTAGAGGCCGGGGTAGTCGGACCAGTAGGTTTTCTTGTAGCGGTCCTTGTCGCCGTAGATCGAGCGGATCATGGAGGGCCACGGCTTGCGGATGACGAGGCGGCCGTCTTGTCCGGCTTTGCACTCGTTGCCGGCGTCGTCGAGGATCGCGGCGTCCACGCCGAAGAAGGGCAGGGTGGCGGTGCCCGGCTTGCAGGGTGTCGCGCCGGGGAGCGGGGAAATCAGGATCGCGCCGGTTTCCGTCTGCCACCAGGTGTCGACGATGGGGCAGCGTCCGCCGCCGATGTGTTTGTGATACCAGTTCCAGGCCTCCGGGTTGATCGGTTCTCCAACAGAACCTAGCAGGCGCAGCGAGGACAGGTCGTGGGCTTTCGGGAAATGGTCGCCCGCCTTGATGAACGCGCGGATCGCGGTCGGCGCGGTGTAGAAAATCGTGACGCCGTATTCCTCGACCATTTTCCAAAAGCGGCCGAAGTCCGGTGCGTTCGGCGCGCCTTCATACATCACCTGGGTGACGCCGTTGGCCAGCGGGCCGTAAACGATGTAGGAGTGCCCGGTGATCCAGCCGACGTCGGCGGTGCACCAGTAGACATCCTCGTCGCGCATGTCGAAAATGTATTTGCAGGTCGAGTAGGTGCCGGTGAGATAGCCGCCGGAGGTATGGAGGATGCCCTTTGGCTTGCCGGTCGAGCCGGACGTGTAGAGCACGAACAGCGGGTGCTCGGAGTCGAAGCCCTTGGCGACGTGTTTCGAGGAAACCTTGGCCACCTCGTCATGCCACCAGGCGTCGCGCTTGGCGTCCATCGTGACTTCATTGCCGCAGCGGTTGACGACGATGACGCGCTTGACCTTGTCGTATTTGGCGAGTGCTTCATCGACCACCGGCTTGAGCGCGACGACCTTGCCGCGCCGCCAGCCGCCGTCGGCGGTGACGATGACGGACGCGCCGGAATCCTCCAGCCGGTCGACGATGGCCTCCGCCGCGAATCCGCCGAACACCACGTTGTGCACCGCGCCGATGCGGGCGCAGGCAAGCATCGCGACGGCGGCTTCCGGGATCATCGGCATGTAAATGAGCACGCGGTCCTTGGCCTTGACGCCGTTTTTCAGGAGCACGTTGGCGAAGCGGCAGACGTCCTTGTGGAGCTGGCCGTAAGTGATGACGCGTTTGTCACCGGGCTCGCCCTCCCAGATGATCGCCGCCTTGTTTTTGCGCGGGCCGGCGGCGTGGCGGTCGACGCAGTTTTCGCAGACGTTGATTTTTCCGCCGTCGAACCACTTGGCGTTCGGAGCCTTCCAATCGAGCACTTTGGTCCACGGTTTCTGCCAGGTCAGCTCCTTCGCCTCACGCGCCCAAAACACCTCGGGTTTGTCGATGGACTCCTTGTAGAGCTTCTTGTAAGCCGCCATCGATGGAATGCGGGCTTTCGCGGAAAACTCTTTGGATGGCTTGTGGCTGGTGTCCTGATCGTGGCTCAGAGTGGGTTTCTTGGCGCTCATGGATGTTCGTGAATTTTCACGGGAATCGAGTTTCTCCCGCGGTGCGCGCGGAACCTAGAAAACCCTCGTGCCTGCGGCAAGTCCCGAGAGTGGGTTAATCCGGTGTTTTTTGGATGACGGTCCAGCCAATTTATCAAGCCGCATGATGGCCATGCCAAGTGGCACTCAATAGCGTGCGACGTGCGGGTCGATCCGCTCGGACCACGCCTCGATGCCGCCCTTCATGGAAAACGCGTTTTCGACGCCCTGCGCGCGTAAAATGGAGGCGCCCCGCAGCGAGCGCATGCCGTGGTGGCAATAGACGACGATCCCGCGGGCGTCGTCGTGGGTGAGCCTTTCCCCGGCCGTCGGAAAGATCCCGAGCGGGAACCATTCGTTGCCCGCGATCTGGCAGATCGCCAGTTCGTCCTCTTCCCGGCAATCGATCAGCCGCGGCCGCTGGTCACGCGGCAGATGAACCCACTGCGCTACCTTTTCCGGAGTGATTTCCCAATTTGCGGCGGGATCCGGCAACTGCGCGCTCACTCGACGACGACCGGTGTGCCCAACTGGACGTTCTCGAAGAAGTGGGTGGACATGTGGTGCGGCATGCGGATGCAGCCGTGGGAGGCCGCGTAGCCGGGGAGGTAGCCGGTGTGCATGCCGATGCCGCCGTTGACACGCATGAAGTTGGGCATGGGAGCGTTGTAAAAGATTTCCGTGGACTTGGGCTTGTCCACCCGGATGTCCACGTTGTCATTGGTCGTCATGCCGGTCGCCCGGTCTTTGAAAACGCCATACACCGAGGAAACGTGGTCCTTGTCCTTCTCGCTGATTTTGTATTTCCCGGCGGGAGTTCCGTGGTCCTCGCTGCCGCTGGATATCCGGGAAATTCCGACCAAGGTTCCGCCTTTGTAGAAAAACGCCTTCTGCTGGCCTCGGTTGATTTTGATCAGCGGGCTGCCGTTGGCGCTGTCGCCATCCCAATACGACACGTCGTCCGGGATCGCGGGGGCGGGGTGGCCGGCACCGCTGGACGTCTGCTGGTGGATGGGGCCACCGACTCCGGCCAGGTAGTTCGAGCCGGCCGGACCTGACGGGCCGCACGCGCTCAAGGTCATCGCCGCCAGTCCGAAAAGCGGCAGATGGTTAAGGAAGGTTGATTTAAAACATTTCATTTTGCGGCGCAGACTGCACGTGCAGCG
>JBEDKU010000482.1:0-3632 GCA_041172045.1 Verrucomicrobiota bacterium
TTTGGCGAGCAGGTCGTTGGTGTGGATCATGATGGAGTTGGTTGAAAATTTGAGGGTTCACCGCTTCGGCGGCCATGGAATGAAGGGACTGGTGGTCTCCTGATAGCGGCGATAGGCGTCGCCTTTCCGCAACACGGCCGCCGCCTCTGTCGGCGGGATTCCCGTCACGCGCAGCAGCAGGAAAATGATCATCGCCGGGGCGTAAACCGTCGCCCAACCCCAGTCCGAGCCGCAGGCAAAGAGATAGAATCCGAGCCAGATGATCGCCTCGAAAAAGTAATTCGGATGGCGCGAGTAGCGCCACAGGCCTTCCTGGCACACCGCCTTAGAATCCGGTTTCCCCGCTTTGAAGTACGACATCTGCCGGTCCGCGAGCCCTTCGCCGAGAATCCCGATCAGCGTCACGGCCAATCCCACCGATTCCCAGACACTCCAGCCGTCATCCGGGTCCGCCGCGATCAGCAGGAACGGCAGCGCCAACAAAACCACCGAGATGGCCTGCGCCTGGAAAAACCAAAAGAACGCCGATGCCACCCTCCCCGTCCACACCTCTCGCAAGCGGACATATCGGGCGTCCTCCTCCGGATGCGCCCGCCGGATTCTCCGCTGCAAGTGCCAGCCGAGCCTCAGGCTCCACATCGCCACCAAGCCACCCGCCACCCAGTGTTTCACGCTCCCGCCGCCACTGACAGCCAACCAGAAGACGCCGGTCAGCCCGATCCCAAAAGCCCACGCCGCATCGACTAACGAATAGTTGTCGCATCGACGCGCCCACATCCAGGCCACCAAGAAAATCAGCAGCATCCCCAACAGGCCGAGACCGAATGCCATCACTCCGGTCACGCTTCCACCTCCTTGCGTCGTTTCAGGGAAACCTCCAACTGCCGCAAAACCGGCACGATCGCCAGCTTGATCAGCAGCGCCGCTACCGGCGCGATCAACAACCACGCACTGACTCCGTACCACGCGGACATCCCGAAATCCCGCCCGAACTGCAGCGGGTCGTCTTTGAATCTACCGAGCAACTGCGGGATCGAAAACGACAACCGCGGCGCGCCATACAAACGCTCTCCCAGGCGGATGAAAACCAGGATCAAGACCAGATGCAGCGGATAGACCAAATTGCTGAAAACATGCAGCACCGGCTGGTTCAGCCGCAACAACCAACCCGCCACCAAACAAACGAGCGTCGTCGTCCCCATGACCGGGAAGACGCCCAACACAATCCCCAGGGAAATCGCCCATGCGATGCGCTCGGGAGAAATCCCCACCGTCAACTGCGCCACCACCGGAGCCACCAGCCGCCGCCGCCACCAGCTTTCCTTGGGAACCGCATTCACCGTCATCCCCTGCCCTCCTCGAACTGGTGATGCAGGCTCAGGTTGTTCGGACGGGTGTAGATCGCCTGCACCACCGAGATGTTCCGCGTCGCGAAAGCCGCCTCGCAGTATTTCAGATAGTAATTCCACGACCTGGCGAACGGCTCGTCAAATCCCAGCGATCTCACCTCATCCCGCACCGCGTTGAATCGGTCGTGCCAGGTCGAGAGCGTGCGCGCGTAGTCGGCACCGAGGTCTTCGAGATCGTGCATGAAGAGATCGCCGGTTTGTAACAGCACGTCGTTGATCCGCCCCACGCTGAGCAGCAACGAGCCGGGGAAAATGTGTTTCTGGATCCAGTCCACGTTCTTTTTCAAGCTGCGGTAACTGCAATCCGGCACCGTGATCATCTGCACCCCCAGCAAGCCGTCCGGCGTCAGCACCTCCGCGCATTTCGCGAAAAACGATTGATGATACTTGTCTCCCACCGCTTCCAACATTTCGATGGAAGCGATCTTGTCGAAGCGCCCGGTGATGTGGCGGTAGTCCTGAATGCGGATCTCCACCTGATCTGCCAGACCTTCGTCGGCGACGCGCTTGCGGGCATAGGCCGCCTGCGCCTCGGAGATCGTGACCCCGGTAATCTTGCAGCCGTAGTTCCTAGCGGCATGCACCGCGAAACCACCCCAGCCGCAGCCGATTTCCAGCACGTGGTCGGTCGGCTTGAGTTTGAGCTTCCGGCAGAGCGCGTCGTATTTCCCGCGCTGGGCGTCTTCGAGCGATTGCCCGGCGCTTTCGAAGCGCGCACTCGAATAGGTCATGCTCGGATCCAGCCACAGGCCGTAGAATTCATTCCCCAAGTCATAGTGCTCGGAAATGTTCCGGCGGCTCGTCTCCACCGAGTTCTCACGCCGCAGGTGGCGGAACCAGTTGACGATTTTTAGCAGGTTCACGCCGGCAAGGTCCGACGATGAATTGTCAGCACCTTGCAACGCGTTCACGTTGTAGATGAACCAGGAAATGACCGCCGCGATGTCGGGCGTGTCCCACAGCCCGTCGGTGTAGGCCTCGCCCATGCCGATGTTGCCATAGAAAGCGCAGCGTTTGAAAAACCGGGCTTCGTCCCGCAGGATCACCCGCGCGGTGACCGGCGCGCCCGGCTTGCCGAAGTGGCGGACGCGGCCGTCGGCATATTCCATCCGCAGTCCGCCCAGCGGCATCTTTTCTAGCAAGCGGACCACCATGCGTTCCGCAAATCCCTGCGTCGCATGACTCACCGCCTCGGCGGGCACCCGTTCGGAATCGATTTCAACTGAAGTGTTCATGGTGTCTTGTGTTTTAAACTGGAATGGGGACGCATCACGTCCTGTTGGGCTTCGAGTCGCTCGCTCTTCCGCAAAAACGGCACGCGGCGGACCCATAACAGGAACGCGTGCCAGTGAATCAACCCGATGATGCGGAGCGACAGCAGCGGATACTTGAAGGCATACCACACGAGCCGCGCGGAGGATAGCTCCCGTTGCTCCCCGCGGATGGAACTCAGCAGGACCCGCTCGACGCCATCGTAGGTATCGATGTTCACGCGCCACTTTTCGGCCGGAGCACCGAGCGTGAAATCAAACTGCATTCCGGGATCGGAAAACGGCGAGACATAAAAATCCTTGGCCACCCGGCGATGCCACCGCCCGTCCGCCCCGGCGGATTGGATGACATACAGCTTCATTTCCCGGAAGGTGTTCACCACCTCCGCCACGACGGCGAGTGGCTGGCCGTCCCTCGAGTCGATGTAGAAAAACGACACCGGATTGAATCCATACCCGAGCACCCGCGGGAAAGTCACCAGCCGGATCCGGGCGTCGTTAGGACAAGCAATCCCCTGCCCTGCCAGCCAGGCGATGAGATTTCCCCGGATTCCGCCCGGGTGCCCGAGTGCGACATGATCGCGGTCGTCGATTGAAAACAAGTTGAACCGGTTGTGGCTGAAGCCGGAAACACGGAGCTTCGGAAGCTCGTCGAGGTCCACGCAGAACATGAATACCCGATAGTCGAAGGCGTGCCTCTTCGGCCTCAACCGGCAATGCGCCACCGAGCATTCGTAGAGCGAGTTCATTGCCACGGGTCCCTTCCGAGAATTTCCGCACACACGTTCACCGCCGACCACAGTCCGTCTTCGTGGAATCCGTATCGCTGCCACGCTCCGCAGAAATAGCGCCCGGTTTCCCAACCCGCCGTATGCAGCGCAGGTAAACGGTCCTGTGCGGCGACAGCTGCCAGATCGAACAGCGGGTGCTCGTACGCGAGCCTCCGCTTGAT
>JBEDKU010000483.1:0-2738 GCA_041172045.1 Verrucomicrobiota bacterium
CAGACAGGCGGCGACAAGCGCCATCAAGGGAAAGGGTGGGGTTTTCATCAGAGTGTATCGGGTGAGGTGGGATTTCCGCTCCAGCCTTGACGGATGGAGCGGTTAGGGACAGCGGACGGCGGTCTACTCGGGTCCCGGAGGTTCGCCATCAGGGCTACCTGGGGGTGGAGGTGGCGGACCGTGGGGGAAAAGCTCCTGAGGGGAAAGCTCGCCATCAGCGTTTTTGTCGAGTGCGAGCAACGCTTCCGGCGCGGCCTTGAGTTCCCCGGCGGAGAGCTTGCCATCCTTGTCGGTGTCGAGCGCGGCGATCAGGGGCGGCGGCGGGCGTTGTCCGGGCGGTGGGCCTCCTGTCGTTCCATCTTCCCCTTCGGGTCGCGGAGGTGGCGGCGGACGCAGTTCTTCGCGGGTGATTTGGCCATCGCCGTTCTTGTCGAGCGTGGCAAGGGCGGCGGATGCGCTTTCGATCTCCTTCGCGGAGATGGCGCCGTCACGGTCCTGGTCAAAGGTAACGAGGATCAACGGCGGCGGTGGCGGGCGGTGGCCATTTTCTTCCGATGGCTCTTGCGCGACCGCGGTGCCGGCCAGCAGGGCGAGGGTGAGATGCAGGGTTGTGGTTTTCATGATTTTAATTCGGTTGGTTTGGTCGGCCACCTTTCCCGGCAGCCATGAGGATGAAACCCTGCGATTGTGAACTCCGTGTTTCGGCGGGTTCACAAAAGTGTGAAGATTTTGTAAAACCTGTGGGCGCGCTCCGGGTCTGGCTGCTAAAAGTCCGTCCGCCCATGGAAACCCCGTCAAGACCAAGACTCCTGATCGTGGACGACGATCGCAAACTCGCCGGATTGATCCGCGATTATCTCACACCCATGGGCTACGACATCGAGCTCCGCCACAACGGCCCGGATGGGCTGGCGGAGGCGCTCGCCACGCCCTACGAGGCGGTCATCCTGGATGTGATGTTGCCGGGCATGGATGGTTTCGCCGTGCTGCGCGAGCTACGGAAAAAGTCCGACGTGCCGGTGCTCATGCTCACCGCGCTGGGCGACGAGGCGGACCGCATCGTGGGTCTGGAAATCGGCGCGGACGATTATCTGCCCAAAACCTTCTCCTCGCGCGAGCTGTTGGCGCGGCTGCGCGCCGTCACCCGCCGCACGCGGCTCCGCCCCAGTGAGGAGGCTCCCAGGGAAATCGTCGCGGGACCGCTGCGCCTTTGCGAGGAAACCCATACCGCGGTGCTCGACGACCAACCGCTCGACCTAACCACCCTCGAGTTCGCCATCCTCGCCTCGCTGCTCAAGTCACGCGGCAGGGTGAAAAGCCGCGAGCGGCTGATTGAAGAGGTTTCCGAGCGCCGCTTCGACGTCTTCGACCGATCGATTGACGTGCATGTTTCCTCGCTGCGCCGGAAACTCGGTGATGATGCGAAAAACCCGCGTTTCATCCGCACCATCCGCGGGATCGGTTACTCGCTGCGCGAACCGGAAAACCCGGAGGTGCCACGGTCATGAACAAGCGTCCGCATTTCCCCTTGTTAGCCAAGGTTCTGGCCTGGCTGGTCCTGCATCTCGTCATTCTCGGGCTGGCGTTCCTGGGCTTCGTGCGCTGGCAGTTGAACCTGGGTCTGGATTCGCTGCTCAGCGGATCCGCCGGGGAACGGTTAGTGGCGTTTGGCGACGCGGCTCTCACGCGGATGGTCGGAGTGCCGCCGCCTGATTGGCAGGAGGCGATCGCTCCGCTCGCCCAAGAGCGGAATGTCACTGCGGCGGTGTTTGATCCCGCGGGCGGGGCCACATTTCCCATTCCGGTTCCGCCGAAGGTGGTCGAGCGGGTGCGTTCGTCGATGCCTCCGCGGCCCCAGCCAGGACCTCCCGGCATTGGCCCGGGTCCGCCACCGAGACCGGGCCCCGGCGACCCACCGCCGCGGCCCGGCGGGCGGCCGGATGACAATCCTCCAGGCTTTCTATCCAAGAGCCGTCCGGTGTTCCTGATGCGCGGCGACGACGGCGGTTATTGGGCGGGCGTGCTGCTGAATCTTCCGCCTCTCCGCGGCGTGCCGGGGCAGGCGGTGTTGCTGTTAGTTCAGGCGGCGCGGCTTGACGGTTCGGGGATGTTCTTCGATTTCAAGCCATGGCTTTGGGGTGGCCTCGCGGTGCTGCTGTTGAGTCTGGCGTTCTGGACGCCGTTTGTCTGGGGCATCACCCGTTACCTGCGCCGTCTCACGGCGGCGGCGGGGGAGATCGCCGCAGGCCGGTTCCAAGTTTCGCTCCCCGTGCGGGGTGGTGACGAACTGGGGCAGCTCGGACTCGCCGTGGAATCCATGGCGGCCAGACTCGACTATCTTGTTTCCGGACAGAAACGCTTTCTCGGCGACGCCGCGCACGAGCTTTGCGCACCGCTTGCCCGGATCCGCACCGCGCTTGGCATTCTTGAAACCAAGCTCGCGGAGACGGAACCGGCGTTGCTCTCGTCCATCGAGGCGGACACCGCGGAACTCGCCGCTTTGGTGGATGAAATCCTCGCGTTTTCCCGAGCTGGAAACCGCAAACCCACGCTGCAGGCTGTCGATCTGGAATCCCTCGTTCGCGAGGTGGTCGCCCGCGAGTCCGCCGATTTGGAAACCGAAATTTCAATTCCCGCCGGCCTGACTGCGGTGACCGATCCGAGGTTGTTAGCCCGTGCGATCGGCAACCTCGTCCGCAACGCGGCGGTGCATGCCGGCCCGCGCGCCCGGTTAGGCA
>JBEDKU010000484.1:0-7885 GCA_041172045.1 Verrucomicrobiota bacterium
GATCTGGAAGACGCCAAGCTGCGCACCTTCCGCCTGCCGGACATGCCCTTCGATCTCGAACTGACCGGTTATTTGAAAAACACCGTGCCGGTCTCCGCGAACGAGCGCGCGCCAGACCGCCAGCAGTTCGTGGCCGACAAGGCGGCCGACGGCATGGGCGGTTATTTCCTGATGGAGAAACCCAAGCTGCCGAAAGCCGAGGAAGCCGAGCGCTTCACCGCCGGTTGTTACGCGCGGATCGTCAACCGAGACGGCACCAAGTCGGCGCCGTTCATTCTCGCGGGTGCCAGCTTCCATCCGTTTTCCTATCGCCTCGGCGACCGCATCTTCACCGTGGACATGCGCAAGCGGCTGTGGCCGATGCCGTTCACGCTGAAGCTCGACAAGTTCACCGCCGCCTTCCACCCCGGCACCATGCGCCCTTCGAAGTTCGTCAGCAACGTCACCCGCGTCGAAAACGGCGGCGAGGCCAAGGTGACCATCCAGATGAACGAGCCGATGCGCTACGAGGGGCTCACGTTCTTCCAAGCGAGCTACGGCCCGCCCGGCGCGGGTCCCGGCGACAAGATGTATTCGGTTTTTGAAATTGTCAGAAACCCCGCCGACAAGTGGCCGGAATACAGCCTCTGGATCGTCACCTTCGGGATGGCCGTCACCTTCCTCATCAAACTCGGCACTTTCCTTACCGCAGGTTCACGCAAAAAACGCCATGTCTAACTCAACTTCGAAAATCGGCCGCTGGATCGCCGCCGGACTGGCGATGCTTTTGCTCGTCTCCGTCTTCTACAACGTGGTCAAGGACAACATGCCCAAGGGCGAGGTCCGCCAGGTGGCAGGCTACACCGCATGGCCCGAGGAAACCCTCAAGGTCGCCGAATCGCTGCCGATCCAGAACGGCGGACGCATCAAGCCGTTTTCCTCCTTCGCCGGGTTCACCATGCTCGGCCTGCACGGCGCGCGCTCGATGAAGGTCGAGGGTGACGGCGGCAAGGAAATCAAAATCAAGCCGACCGCCTGGCTGATGGATACGCTGTTCCGCCCGCAGCTCGCCGTCAAATTGCCGACCTTCCGCATCGACAATTCCGCCGTGCTCGAAGCCATCGGCGTGAAGCCCCGCGGCAAGCGCGACCGGTACAGCTACGCCGATATCGAACCCGGCCGCGAAAAACTCGTGGAACTCGCGAAATCCTATGAAGCGATCGAAAAGGACAAGCGCGATCCCGTGCAGAACCAGACCATCGATCTCGCCTACAACCTGCGCAACTACGAGAGCCTGCTAGGTTACTTCGGTTTCGCCCGTTTCGGCGTCACGCTGCACGGCTCCGGCAAGAACGGCGCTCCCGACCAACGCGCCGACATCAGCGCCGTCATGGCCACCGCGCCGCAGATCCGCCAGCAGATTTCCCAATCCCGGGCACACGGCCAGGAAATGGATTCCCATCTCCAGAGCTTGATGGAACAGGTCTTCGACGCCGCAAATTTCTCGAAATTCGGACTCTTCATCCTGCCGCCCGCCGATCCCAAGGACCCGACCTGGCTGAGCGCGGGAAATGCGATCATGAGCGCCATCACCGACTCCAAGAGTGATCCAAAGCTCGCCATCGGCGACATCAAGACGCTCGAGTCCACCGCCCGCTCCGCCACCCAGAGCGAGGCGGTTTTCCGTCAGGAACTCACCACGTTGCGCGACGGACTGGCCAAGCGTGCCGGGGCCCGCGGCGAATACAAGCAGGTTCCGCTGGAAGCCAGCTACTACCAGAAAAACTGGTTCCTCTACGCGATGGTCTTTTTCATCTTCGGCACCATCACCGCTCTGGCGATGTGGACCGTGGGCCAGGGGAAAGCTGGGCTCGTCCTCTACTGGACCACGCTGGCGACCACCGCCGCCGGCTTGGTTTACTGCATCATCCCCATCGTGAAACGCTGCATCATCATGCAGCGCCCGCCGGTTGGAAATTTGTATGACACCATCATCTTCATCGCCGCCACCGCCGTGCTCATCGCTCTCATCATGGAGTGGATGACCCGCCGCCGCTTCGCGCTCGGCGTCGCCCCCATCCTCGGCACGCTGCTCATCATCCTCGCCCGCCGCTTCGAGCTGGGCGATGCCAAGGACAACATGGACCCGCTCGTGGCCGTGCTGAATTCCAACTACTGGCTCACCATCCACGTGCTCACCATCACCCTCGGCTACGCCGCCGGGCTGCTCAGCGCCTTCCTCGCCTTCATCTATCTGCTGATGCGCGGCCTCGGCCTCGACGATGGCGACAAGGACATCCGCCGCTCGCTGACCCGCGCGGTTTACGGCATGATCTGCCTGACCTTGTTTCTATCACTCGTCGGCACCGTGCTCGGCGGCATCTGGGCCAACGATTCCTGGGGCCGCTTCTGGGGCTGGGATCCCAAGGAAAACGGCGCGCTTCTCATCGTGTTGTGGACGCTTTCCATCCTCCACGCCCGCCTCGGCGGCTATATCAAGGAATGGGGCCTGCACTTCGCCGCCGTCTTCACCGGAGCCGTCGTCACCTTCTCCTGGTGGCACGTGAATTTCCTCGGCGTCGGCCTCCACAACTACGGCTTCACCGCGGGGAAGGGGACTATCTGGTTGTTCTACATCGTCATCCTCGCGGTCCTGATCTTCGGTGTCATCGCCCGGGCCGTGGAGGGAAGCGCCAAGACGAAGGCAAAAGCGGACCAAGTCGGCGGCAAGCCGATGGAGGCTTGAGCATAGGCTTTGGAGTGCGGCACGCTCTGCTGCCGCCAGCGGGGGATGGAAGCTCTGCTCCATGTGGTGCGGAGCTCTAGCTCTTCTCTTTCACGCGGAAGCAGCTCCGCCCCGCATCCGGCAGAGCCGGTGCAGCCATTGGCGCGAGCAGAGCGTCGCGCACTCCGGAGTGCGGCCCGTTCTGCTGACGCCAGCGGGGGATGCCAACACTGCTCCATACCGCATGGAGTTTTTCGGAATCTCGTGAGCTGCGGGCACTGCCCGTAGAACCGCGGCCTGAAGAAAACTTGGCAAAGCAATTTTGAACGCTACACTCGTGAGAAATGAAGGCCTTGGTAATGTCTTTTTTTCGCTAGATCCCAGCCTCCGCGGAGACCTCCATATTTGAGGATTTCAGCTGTCAGCGTTTCTACGCTGACAAATCGCCCTCTCTCGTCCTCCGGCAATCATAGCCTTCTCAGCGGTCTTCCTCTCAACAATAAATCATTAGAAGTCGGTTCATCATGGCCTTAAATGTAGAGAATTCAGCGGATGGCTTCGACAGATACTACTGGCTGGAGTATCTGGATCATTATTTCCCGCTAAAAATGCGGGTGGGTGAGCGAGCGATGGCATTCGTAAGCATTAGGAACCAGGGCAACTGGCAATGGCTGCGACACGATCCAAACGGTCATCCGGTTGATTTGGCGGTTTGGAATGAAGATCGTCTTCTTGCGACACATCCACTCCCGCAGAACTCCGTAAACCCGAATGAGCAAGTCATCTTCCATTTCCCGTTCGAAGCACCTGCCCAGCCTGGCTTGCACAAGTTGAAAGTCGGACTCGTCCACCAGAATGTCGTCTTGTTTTCGGGCAAGAACGTTCCATCTCTCCAAATCTCGGTGGAAGTTGGATTGCGAGAACCAACGCAGGGGGAGGAGAATCGCGATCTTGTCATTGCGATACAAGAAAAAGCGAGAATCAGTCCCTGGTACTATAGGCCGAGCGGCGGGATTCAACGCACGCGTGATGGCATTGCAATGCCGGAATTCACTTCCAAGGCATCAGGAGCTTACCTCTGGGATGTACAAGGAAGGCGGTATCTAGACTATGTCATGGGATGGGGAAGCGCGGTGCTTGGGTATGCCGAACCTCGTATCCAGGATGCGCTCAGGCAGGCCCTTGGCACGGGGGTGCTGACACCATTCCCCTATGCCGTCGAAATGGAAGTGGCGACAAATGTGGTCGACGACTTTCCATGTGCCGAAATGGTCGTGTTTGGAAAGAATGGTTCGGACGCTTGCACCGTGGCAGCCCGCCTGGCGCGGGCCTATACCAGAAAGAATGTGATTCTCCACTGTGGCTACCACGGATGGCAGGATTTTTGGGTTGAGCAGGTCGGGATGGAATGGACGGGTGTTCCTGATAGGGCTGAGTCGTTGATCCACGGCTTCCGATTCAACGATCAAGAACATTTTGAGAATTTGTTCAACATTCATCGCGACAATCTGGCTGCAATCATGTTGGAGCCTTCAGGCCCGGGTCAATCCATTCAAGGCAACTTCCAAGAACCAGATAGTGGATTTTTAGAGCTACTGTCGAGTTCTGCGAAAGAATCTGGATCGCTACTTATCTATGACGAAATCATGACTGGCTATCGTCATCGACATGGAAGTGCACAAAAGGCTACCGGGGTCATCCCCGACCTGGTCTGTCTTGGAAAGGCCTTGGGCGGGGGGATGCCGCTATCGGCGCTCGCAGGCCGGGCTGAAATCATGCAGGGGGCGATGGCCCGCACGCATTACGGCCCGACATTCAAAGGCGAATATCTTTCGTTCATTTCTGCGAATGTCGCCCAACGGATCTTCCGTGAGGAGTCGGTGGCCGAATATATCCATGCTTACGGCACCTGTCTTCGAGACGGGCTGAATGACATTCTCCATGCCAACGGGTATCCGGCGTCATGCATGGGGCCACCATGGCGGATGTCGATAGTATTTGCTGAGGATGATCCTCATCGCCTGCGCATGATCCGCACCTACTACCAACAAGAACTTCTCAAAGAGGGAATCGTTACCTACCACGGGATTTTTCTGCCGAGTTATGCGCATAGCCAGGACGATCTTGTTCGCACTTTGGAAGCTGCGGATCGGGTTTTTCGGAAATTATTCAACGATATCGACATGGCTCAGATCGAACGGGCACTCGAAATCCCTTTGTTACCGGATCGGTGAAGCAGATGTCGTCATTGGATCATACCAGACGCTCCAGTGGCTTTATGGACTCTCCAAACTCACCTACGAGCTTTTCAAGGCTATTGAATGATTTCGGATCTCGTGAGTCGTTGTGTCGACATGAGTCGCACACCAAGCAGACACCACGTCGATGTTGCGCCTCACGGAGTCTTGTCAAAACCGGATGACGCCAAAATGTCGAAAAATCGGGAGGGTGATCGAAATCAAAATCGGTGATACGTGAGAAGTCCACTCCGGAAAGAGGACCCAAACATGGGTAGAGATAATGCGTGGCATTCACGGTTTGTCCCGCATTGTTTGTACTTCCAAGAGCTGCCTGCCTCCAGAGAAAGTGACAATTATTATTAGCTTTTCTCGGTTCGATCCAAGCGCTTAAAAAGCGGGAAAGCGGTGCCCCGTGTCTTTCGATTCCTGCGAAGTCGTGCAGTTGCCGAACCTCCAAGCCGAAAGTGACGGTCTTCTCGATCCGCTTTGCCGGCAACTCGATGGAAATCCGATGCCGTCTTGCCTGTTCGACCACGAGCGTATGAAGTTCGTCGTATCGATCACGACACGCTTCCAGGGTATCCTCGGGGCCGAACTTGGTCTTATATCCCAGAGCAAAATAGGGGAAAATGGAGATTCGGTCGATCCCATGATCTCGACAAAATCCAGGCAAATGAGGAAGATCTTCAAGATTATGGCGGTTGATCACCATGGAGGCGAAAACCACGGGCAGAAGCGCCTTTTTTTCCCGCTTCGCAGCCCATAGTTTCTGCAGGTTCTCAGTAATCCGGTCAAACTGGTCTGTTCCACATTGAACCTTCCAGGACTCTCTATTTGTGGCATTCAATGAGATGTTGATCCAATCCACCCGTCCGCACAACGCGTCAATGAGGCCAGGGCGATGAAGTGGGATCCCGTTGCTGAAAAAATTCATTCCGAGATGGGGATGATCCTCGTGAAGCCTGACGATCATCTCCGGCAAATGTGGATTAAGAGTGGGTTCTCCCAGTCCGCTGTTTAATCTCAATGTTTGGATATTTTTTAGAATCTTGAGCCTGAGGATGTCATCCAAGCTCAAGAACTGGCGCCGTCCAATCTCCTTGGTATAAGTGCAAAAACTGCAACTGATATTGCAAAGTCCCGTGACTGACAAATGTAACTCAAGGGGAAGTGAAGAAGGCTCGATTGTCCCCTCTGAGAATTCAATTTCGTTCAACCAAGCGTTAAAGATCCACGGTACAAGTGATCGGTTTCTCAACCACTGAAGCTTTTTCCTCAATTGCTCAGTGATATCCTCTTCAAATTTCTCAGGCCATTGCAGGTTCGTTATTTCCCGAAACGCGGTTTGTAAATATACGGATGCATAGTATCTGGGCGGACATTTGGCGGCATCGACATCCATCATACTGGTGCCCATGGCGAGGCATGACGTGTCTGAGACTAGGGCGAAGGATTGATCCAAGGTGGAATCCGGGGCACCAATACAACGCGTTAACTCCGCCAAGGCACACCATAATTCCTCACAATCAATGCCCGGTTCTGTCGAATTCTTCTTCCAGGCGTGGATTTCCCGGGTATCGGCATCAACAACCCATGCTGAGTTAGAATGAAAGCCTTTCGCAAGAAGCGAATCAAGTGCCGGTGCCTCAGCAAAAAGCCATGCCGGTGAACAGAAAAAAAGTAGTCCTGAATTGGCATGATTCTTATCAAACGTAGTGAGATCCACACGATACCAAGTTTGGTGGGAATCGAGTTGAAACATAGCCT
This sequence comes from Verrucomicrobiota bacterium, assembly GCA_041172045.1. Lineage (GTDB taxonomy): Bacteria > Verrucomicrobiota > Verrucomicrobiia > Verrucomicrobiales > Akkermansiaceae > Luteolibacter. The sequence goes on from JBEDKU010000484.1 coordinate 6,712, forward strand.
TCTTGCTCACATCAACCCCGAGAACCTGGATTGGTGAGTTCAAGCGGGAAACCAGGATGGAAATGGCGGAAACCAAAAGAACCTCAAGGGTCTGGTCCAACCGTGGTGCGTGATTCTCTAGTGAGATCGGGAGAATCAGGAATCCTTTCATATTTGTAAATGTGATCTATGATGAACACCCCAATCGACATTAGCGGCGAGGTAAGCTCCTTGGCCTTGAACGTCCTACCGGTGGGTGTGTGTTTGATTTTGCTAAGGTGATGTGAAATAAATGATCCGTTTGCGTTTCTCATTTCTCCAGCAATGCGGACAACAGTTTGTATTGTATTCAATCAGACGACGCGACAAAATTTTTGGGGTTCTATCAAACTACGAATCAGGCTAGATGTCATCGGTTGTGAGACACCGTGAACCAGTTCTCGGGTCGCAGAAACTCCTTTGGAAACCTTCCATGATCTTTTGAACTCATGTTTTGGCAGTTCAACGCCCGTCTGAACTGCTTTATCATGCTGATTTCCCTCAGCAACAGCCCATGTGGCGGGGAAGCGGTGGGCCACGATCACCATCAGCGAGGACGCCCCGGGCCTCGGCCTCCATGTCCCGGCGTCAAACGAGATGGCCGGGAGGTCCTCGCGGAGCAAGAACCAGAAAGCCGCCGATCAACTCCATCAACAAAAGCCGTCAAGAAACTGCTTTTGGCAAATGGCCGCTGAAAGCGCCGGTGGACAGGATCGCGATCTGTCATAGGATCCCCGCATGAAGCGCCTGTCTTTCATACGAACCTTGTTGCTGATTCCCCTTTTCCTGCCGCTCGTAACCATGATTTCCGCCAAGCCGCTTGATGCGTTCCGCTGGAAAAACCGCCTGATCGTGGTTTCACTGCCAGACGGTGAATCCCGAAAGCAAGCTGCGGAGCAATTCGCCGCCCGCCGTGCCGGCCTCCGGGAGCGGGGTGTGGAGATTGTCGACGCGTCGATCAAGTCGGCCGGGATTCCGGCGGAGTTGCGGTTGGATCCGGAACAAACCGCGGCCTTGCGATCGCAGCTCAAACTGGAGGGCGATGCCGCGCGACCGGTCTTCGTTCTAATTGGCAAGGACGGCGGCGAGAAGGACCGCCAGACGGGAACGCTCGACCTCGCAAAATGGTTCGCGCTGATCGACGGCATGCCGATGC
>JBEDKU010000485.1:0-4656 GCA_041172045.1 Verrucomicrobiota bacterium
ACGAAACCAAACAACACAAACCTGTTCCCTCAGGACCGGCTAAAGGCATCAACAAAACCAACAAAAAGCTGGCAACGAAAAGGAGACCACTTCACATGGCGCTCTGAAGGTCCGTCTTGCCAGCCTTGCCTGTAAAAAGAACAATCAGCACAAAGCAGACCCCATAAACAAACAACCATGCGCAGGGTTGCTGGAATTTGCATGTTAGAAAGTTACTTCCATAATCCATTCCCTCCGCACTGGTCCAGCCGATAGCCCGGATGGCGAACGACGGTTCGCTGACTTGCGGGCTTCCCAGGTCGGTTATTTGCTAGAACGCATTCCACGAGTCGTTGATCGCATTTGCTACGGCGGTTGTACCGTGAAACTTAAGGTAGAGGATAAAACAGGCGACCGAAGGCAAAAGCGGAAGCGCGCTGCGCAGAATCCCGATGAAATCTCGCGCTGGATGATGCCCTCTCTGGAGAAACGCCATCGCGGTTAATGTAAAGAATGCGAAACACTCGTGGTTGAGAATGGCGGTGGAAGCCAGCAGGTTGATCAGGATGACGGCCAGTGGACGGGGCAAATGACTGGCATCCGCTTTCAGACAACCCAGAAGTGCCAACAATGCGATGCAGTCTTTGCAAAGAATGAAGTATCGTTAGGCTGGAAAGCCCATCATTGCGCAGAACAAGATGAGGACGGGGGAGAAGACTAGAGTCGAAGAGCGTAACAACAACTCAGTTAGTATTAGAAAGCAGGTGAAGGTAATGACGATGACCAGGAGGTTAGCTTGGACGCCGGTCCATGGCAAAAGGTGTTAAAGGACGGAAACCATCAGCCCGCGTCGCACGAATCCGCCCGTATCTTTGATCAGGCATTTGGTGTGTTGCCAGCTGTCATGTCCCCATGACAGCGCCGCAATCAACTGGCTGGTGAAGGCCCACAACAACAGCCCGCTCAGGAGGACGGGCACGAGTGAAGGCTTGGTAGGCATGGTTGATGTTGGATTTTGGATGATTGGTGATGGATGCCTCGTCAAAGGTGGTGCGCTACCGCCGGTAGCGCCAGCGAAAGAGGTGGGAACGCGCAGCAGGTAGGGCTGCACCGCCGGGGCCGCAGGCGAAAGAGACGGGAGCGCGTGGCCAATGTGAGCCGGAACGTCTTCCCTTGGTTGAAATCGTTCTCGTCCCTCTCGCTGGTTCCCCCGGTGGTGGAACCCTACCTGAACGAAGGCGGAAGAGATGAGAAATGGAGGGCCAAGGAGGGCCGGAACGTCCCCGCTTGGGCAGATCTTTCGCGTTCCTTTGGCCTGCTGCCCCGGCGGTGCGGCCCGACCTTGCGATTCATCTTCCTCCCCAATCCAAAATTCAAAATCCAAAATTATCTCTTCCACCGCTTCTCTTCCATCGGCGCCTTGATCCCGTGCGCATACCAGCGCTCCGGCATGATCACCCGCTGGTCGGGCTTGTCTCCCAGCCAGGCCGCCCACCACGAATAGGTGCTGTTGGCGATGATGTGATGGCTCGCCAGGCTCATCAGGTGCAGATCGTAAAGCGGGTTGGCCGCGGTTTCTCCCAGATCGATCACCTCCTGGTCTACCTCACGGAACTCGTCGCGACACCACTCCGGGTCATCCGAGAAAATGTAAAAACGCGCGTCCGTGAGATGGTCTCGCATTTCCCGCATGGATTCCCGGTAGTAGGCGGAATCGCAGACCTGGAAAACAGGTAAATCCAGATAGTCCTTCCGCCGGACATGGACCGCCACCGAATTGGGATGCATCAGCTTGGCGCGGAAATCCCTGGGAATCCGCAGCGCGTCCTTCAGGATCCCGTTCAACTCCTCCCGCAGCGGACCGGCGATACTCTCGAAATACAGCGGCGACTGAAAATACCCGAACAGCAAACAATCCGCCGGCGCATCCAGAAACCGCACGTCGAACGATTGGTCGTCGCCGGCCTCCCGCAGAACGGTCACTCCCCGATATTCCCAATAATGTTTGCCCGTGAACTTCCGCAGCGCCCGCGCGCCCAGCGAGCAGCGCCGCACCACCTTCGCTTTCAGCGGTAGCTTGAGGAAATGCGAAACCTCTGCCCAGCCCTCCGCATTGAACCACGACGCGTCCATGACCAAGGGCACGCCGTGTTTTTCCGCCAGCACCCGCCCCAGCGCATACTGGAAGAGGTGGTTGCCGGTCCGGCCGAGGAGGACGATGCGGAGCACGGTGGTAGAGGTGTTTCGGTTCCGCTGCGCGGTCGGTGCCTGCGGCACGGTGTTTCGGTAGGAGTGAAAGGGACGGTGGCTTCGCGCGCTGCTTTCGCTTTTTTCTTCTTCTCACCGAACCACCGGCCTTTCAGAAGCAGAACGACTCGTAGCGATTGATCATGGTGCCAAGTTGCTTTCCTAAGATTTCAGCTTTCTCTTGTAGGTGATACAATTGTTCCTGATCAATGTATTCGCACGCCTCGGCGGAAGCCAGCCAGTGGAGCGTTTCTTGAAGCTCGCCGTCCGAGTCCGTCAGCTTTGAAAGGAAGTGGGCTGGATATTTACGCTTCGCCCATGCCTCTGCGAGATTGGCTCCAATTGAGCGCGAGGACCTGCGGATCTGGTCCGTCAGCGAATATGTCTCTTCTTTGGGGAACCTCTTTGAGATCAAAAATATCTCCTGTTGGAGCGAAAACGCAGCCTTGTATACATCCAACTCCCGAACGCTGTTGACTTTGTTCATAATCTTACCGTCTCACTGAAACACCGAAACACCGAAATACCGGGTGCCGCAGGCACAACCGCCCTACCGGGCCCGCCTCGCCGCGACGATTCCCACGCCGGTTTGGCAACCGAAGTGGTTGGCGACGTCGGCGGTTTTCAGATCGATGGCATCGTGCAGGACATTCAAATCATCGAGATAGGCGAATCGCTCGATTTCCCATCCGGCGCCGAACCAGCCCACCAGGGTCTCCGCTGCGAAAATCCGGTGCGCGTTGAATTCGATCCGCTGGGGTCCGATGGGAGTGGATAGATAGAGCCGTCCTCCGGGGGCGACCATCTTTTGAAGTTGTTCGAGTCCCTTCAAGTGACCGTTCGGATCAACGGGGTCCCCATAGCGTCCCAGTCCGAAGTGTTCGATGGTATGAAGGCACGACAGCGAGTCCGTACATTCGACCCAGGACTCCGGGAGTTCCTCCATCAGATCGAGTTGATGGAACTTCACTCGGGCAACCGCTTCGGGCTGGGGCCGGATGTCGATGACCTCCACCTCGCGAAATATCGATAGACTGCCAATGAATCCGTCGATCCTCGATCCCACATCCACGTGTCGGATGGGGGCGGCATCATGGATCCATCGCGCCACTAACTGGTCTTGGAAAAAGTAAGCTCCCAATGACCCGGATGACTCATCCCACTCGGTCAGGATGGGTAGCTCCTTGCCCCAGGTGAACAAACTCTGATCGCTCCTCCCTTGAAATATCGCCCGGTCACGGACATAGCGCCGCCAGCCACGCACGGCGGATGCAAGACGTCGCGGATCAATACCGGCATTTCTGAGGACGGCGCGGAGCACTGGAGTGAGGCTGAATGTTGGATTTTTAATTTTGGATGGAAGAGACCCGTGGTGGGTTTCAGGTAGCGCGCTACCGCCGGGAGCGCAGCCAAAGCGATGAGAAAGGAAAGCCAAGAAGTGCCGAAATGTCCCCATTTGGCAGATCTTCCGCTCCCCTTTGGCCTGCTGCCCCGGCGGTGCAGCCCCACCTTGTGGAGCTCAAAGCGATGAGAAATGAAAGCCAAGAAGAGCCGGAACGTCCCACTTCGCAGATCTTTCGCTTTTTTGTTCCCTGGTCTGTGAATGAAAAAGTCCGCAATGGCGCGATCTCGTCCCATTCAAAATTCAACATCCAAAATCCAAAATTCTCAGTTTTTGACCTCTTCAAAAACTGAGACCATCCGCTCCGCCACTTTTTCCGCCGCGTAGATTTCCCGCAATTTCAGGCCGCATTCATGGACTTTTTCGGCAGGCATCGCCATCACCTCATCAAGCGCTGTCCAGAGTGAGTCGGCGTGCTCTAGCGAAAATCCCCCTAGGTCGGTGGCCACGCCGAGGATTTCCTCCACCGAGGTTCCTTTTACGTAACACACCGGTGTCCCGAGGTAATAAGCCTCGAGTGCCGGCAGGCCGAAGCCCTCGATCTCCGATGGCAGGATCAGCGCGCGGGCGGACCGGTAAGCGGATTGCAGGGCCGCTTCTTCGAGAAACGGACTTTTCACAATGCTGTGCGAGCTTGCCAGTAACGACTGCACTTCCGGCGGCACCGTTCCGATCAAGTGCAGCATTGGCAGGTTGCGGCCCTGTGATTCCGCATCATGCCACCAGCGGACCAGATGGGCTGTCCGTTTGTGCGGCTCGCACGAAGCCAGGTGGATCACGTGGTTATCCTTCACCGGCGCAAGCGGTTGGGGGATGCGTTCGTACAAACACGGTTCATAGGTGACGGTGATTTCGTTCCGGGGGATCCCATGGCGCTCCATGAATTCCCGGATCTGCCGCTTCGAGGATTCCGAGACCGTTAGGATCCGGTCGGCTCTGCGAAGCGTGTGCTTCAGCATCAGCGCCCAATAGGCATATTCGATCGGCTTTCGCCACTGCGGGTAATGGTCCTCGTCGTACTGGATGAT
>JBEDKU010000486.1:0-3454 GCA_041172045.1 Verrucomicrobiota bacterium
TCTATAATCAGGACCTCCAGCACACCAACAGCGCCGTCGCCCCGGTGATCTCCGTCATCCAGTTCGGCCTGATGATGGGCGCCAAGCCCGCCGCCAGCAGGGCCAACGGCACGAAACGCTATCAGCCGCAGCTCCTGATCAAACCGGTGATCGGCCTTTGGAATCCTTACAACGTCGCCATCGCGCCGATTGCCTATCAACTCGACTGGGCCATCGCGCCCTATTTCCGGCTCGATTTCGACAAGCCCAACGCGGGCGGGGTCTTCCCCGGCAATTCCGGCAACGTCACCGAAATGTGGCTGCGCGACTACTGGAAAATCGGCGACTCCGGTCTGCCGACGCCCACCGACCCCGGCGGCGGACGCTGGATGCGCCTCAAGACCGATGCCGTCGATTTCCAGCCCGGCGAGTTCCGCTTGTTTTCAGCCGCCGCCAATTCCTCGGTCAGCAACGATTTCAACCAGTTGGTTCCAACCTTGGACCTTAAAGGGGCCTTCACCCTCGATATCATCCGCTCGGAGGACAAGCCCGGCAGTATCCTGCCCGAGGACAAAAAAGGCCAACCCTTGCTCATCGACGAAGGCTCGTGGGGCTGGTTCGGCGATGTCTATCTCCAGGACACGCATGTGGACGGGACGACCAAAAGCTACGGCGTCGGCACGGTTCAGCATTTCCTAAACCAGGGCAAACAGATCGATCTGGATGCCGCCGTCACCTGGCTGTCGCTCAAGGCCAAGGCCGCCACCGAGGACATCAACCTCAACCGCTACACGAACCTCTGGAACGGCGGACGGAATGACAAGGCCTCGAAGCCCTATCTCCCGGAGCCGCTCATCTCCGCCCGGACCCGCCTGACCATGAGCGGAGCCAGCGGCAAAATGCCCCATCGCATCGAGACCCTCGCCAGTGGAAACCCCGGGGCCGTCGGCACCTGGCGCTTCTACACCCGCAATTCGCTGGAAATCGACGACCCCGGCCAAGGCGCGCGCGGCTGGATCGATTCCAATCCCGTCACCCTTTCCAGCAACATGAAACTGGACGGCTCGCGCTCGGTTTCCGCCACCCGCGAGGGCTGGAACGCGGTGGCCCACCTGATACCCGGCGCCCACCGCACCGGAGCGATCGCCGGCGATGTCGGGGATGGCTTCGGCGGCAACCGCGGCCTCGTCGCGGAGGGTGGCTTCAGCAGCAATGCGATCCCCCAAGGCGTCCCCACGCCTGGCCGCTGGCAAGGCTATGGCGGCCCCGGATCGAAAAACGCCACCGGATTCACCCACGTCATCGCCTACGACGTGCCCCGCTCGCCGCTGGTTTCCGTAGGCCAGTTTCAGCACGCGCAGCTCTCGCGCTACAACTTCGAGCCCGGCTTCGTCGTCGGGAATTCCTACGCCAATCCCCGCGTCCCGCTCAACGCGGTTTCAAAAAAGGACTTCGCCGACATCACCGGCTTCAAGATCGTCGATACCTCGCATCAGGTGAATTCCCGCCTCTGGGACAGCGTCTTCTTCTCCACCCTCGGCCTGGATTATCTGGGGAAAACTTCCGGCAAGTTCGACGACGCCTTCGATTTCAAAGGCCTTTCGCTCGGCTCGAAAACCCTGCCCAACCCGCGCATGGCCTTCTTTCCCCGCAGCGGCGACACCTCCATCGACAAGGTCATCGCGGACGCCGGCACCCTTGCCCCGCAAGCCATCGCCGCCCGCATCGGAGTCAAAGGCGCGTTCAACGTGAACTCCACCTCCGTCGGCGCTTGGAAGGCGTTCCTGTCCTCCATGGCCAACTCGGAACTTCCCAGCATCGATCCCAAGAGCGGCGCGGTTTCCTGGCAGAATCCCAACGGCATCCGCTTCAACCGCTTCGGCAGCACGATTTCTCCGCAAGCCTACAAGGGCGGCGGCTTGGAGGCCGCTTTCTGGCAGGGATGGCGCGAACCCAGCGCGAAGGATCTCGACGATCTCGCCAAGGAAATCGTCGTCCAGATCCGCGAGCGCGGGCCCTTCCTCTCGCTCGCCGATTTCATCAACCGCAACCCGGCGGCCGCCAAAATCGAGCACCAGCGGAAAGGCGCGCTGCAAGCCGCCCTCGACAAGACCCTCAACAACAAACTCCCCGCCGACATCGGCCGGGTGGCCGAAAATCCGCCCGGCACGCAGTTTTCCGCCGCAGTGGCCGGAGAAAACCAAGCCGCCGGCCACGCTTCCTACCTGTTGCAAGGCGACCTGCTGCAGAGCCTCTCGCCGCTCATGCAGGTCCGTTCGGATTATTTCCGGATCCGTTCCTACGGCGAGGCCCGCGACAAGAACGGCAATGTCATCGCCAGAGCGTGGTGCGAAGCCTTCGTCCAGCGCTCGCCCGATTATGTTGATTCATCCGAAAAACCGGAAACCGCCGCTCTCGACCTGAAATCCTCCGCCAACACGCTTTTCGGCAGGAAACTCCACATCGTCAGCTTCCGCTGGCTTTCATCCTCCGAAATCTGAATGCTCTCCTTCATGAAACCCATCCTCGCATGCCTCGCCGCGCTCCTCGCGTTCGGCGGCACGTCGCACGGCCAGCCGCCCGCCGTCATCAAGACCCACCTGCTCACCTACGCCCCCGCCGGACTACCGGCGGATTTCAAGGCGTTTTTCCGGACGGCGGACATGGTCTATGAATTCACGCCGTCCGCAGGCAGCCTCGGAATCCCGGTTCTCTACGCCGGCCCGCAGAGCTTCGTGATCCGCTCGTCCAAGGAGGAATTTTTCCTGCCCGAGGACCAGCTCAAGCAGAAGCCCCCGCTCGCCGCGATCACGCTCCCGCCGAACGCCGACACCGCGCTGCTCATCTGTGTCGCCGACGAGGCAGGCAAGGTCCGCCTCATCGCCTACGATGTCTCCAGCGCATCCCTCACCCGTGGCAGTTACCGCTTCTTTAATTTCTCCTCCAAGTCGCTGTCCATCATCCTCGGCGACCAGCGTTTCACCGTCGCCCCGCGCAGCGACAAGTCCGTCAACGACACCGGCTGGCACCAAGAACCCATGGCCCTGCCTCTGCAAATCGCCACCATCACCGACGACAAGGCCAAGTCGGTCTATTCGAACTTCTGGGAGCACTACCCACAGCGCCGGAACCTGTTGTTCCTCTTCGACGGCCACCACGTGTCAGACCCCATCATCTTTTCCAGTTTCGACGTGGACACCCCACCCAAGGCCGCCGCAACACCATGAGAGCCGGAAAATCAGGGATGATCGGCATCCTATTTGCGATTTCACTTCATTGCGCCGCCGCTGAGACCGGAGCGCCGGCCGAGTTTGCGGACCTCGTCTATGCGACCACTCCCGAGCGGGATTTGTGCGTGGACATCTTCGTGCCCAGCGACATCCCGCGTCCGCCGCTCGTTCTCTACATCCACGGCGGAGGATGGAAAAACGGCAGCCGCAAGACTCCTTTCGTGAGGCCTCTCGCCGCACAGGGC
>JBEDKU010000487.1:0-10161 GCA_041172045.1 Verrucomicrobiota bacterium
ATCGAGGGCACCGCGTTCGGCGCCCGCGCCATCGTCGACCGCATCCGCGAATACGGCGTGCCCGTCGAGCGGATCGTCTGCTCCGGCGGCATCGCCGAGAAAAACGCGATCCTCATGCAGATCTACGCCGACGTCACCGGCTGCGAAATGCGCGTTTCCCGCTCGTCGCAATCCTGCGCCCTCGGTGCCGCCATCGGTGCCGCCGTGGTCGCCGGAGCGCACCCGGACTTCAAAACCGCCCAAGCCGCGATGACCGGACTCAAGGAAATTTCCTACAAGCCGATCGCCGAAAACCAGGCGGTCTATCAGCAACTTTATTCTCTCTACCGCGAGCTTCACGATTCCTTCGGCGGCGTCACCAAGTCGGCCGATCTGGGCCACGTCATGAAAAAGCTGCTCGCCCTCAAAGCCCAACAATCCAACTAACGTTATGTCCGACATCAATTCATTCGACGCCCTTGAAATCTGGTTCGTCACCGGCTCCCAGCATCTTTACGGACCCGAGGCGCTCAAAAAAGTCGACGAACACGCGCAGGTCGTCGTCGATGCGCTGAACGCCTCCGGCTCGCTTCCGCACAAGGTTGTTTTCAAGCCGGTCCTCAAGTCCTCCGCCGAAATCACCCAATTCGCCATCGACGCGAACTCGGAGAAAAACTGCATCGGCATCGTCGCCTGGATGCACACGTTTTCCCCGGCGAAAATGTGGATCGAAGGCCTGCAAATCCTCCGCAAGCCGCTTGCCGATTTGCACACCCAGTTCAACCGCGACATCCCGTGGGCGGACATCGACATGGATTTCATGAACCTGAACCAGACCGCTCACGGCGGCCGCGAGTTCGGTCACATCGGCGCGCGCCTGCGCCTGCCGCGCAAGGCCGTCGTCGGCCATTGGGAAGACAAGGAAGTCCACGAGCGCCTCGCCGCCTGGGCCCGCGCCGCCCGAGGCTGGTATATGTCGCGCAACCTCAAGCTTGCTAGAATCGGCGACAACATGCGCCACGTTTCGGTCACGGAAGGCGACAAGGTTTCTGCGCAGATCCGTTTCGGTTGGGAGGTGAACACCTTCGGCATCGGCGACTTGGTCGCGAAAATCAACGCTGCCACCGAGCTCCAGGTCGATGCACTCTGCGCAATCTATGAGAAAGACTATCGCGTCGCGCCCGAACTGCAAAAAGGCGCTGCCCGCCACCAATCCCTGCGCGATTCCGCCGCCATCGAGATCGGCCTCCGCACGCTGCTCGAGGAAGGTGGCTTCACCGCGTTCACCACCACCTTTGAAGACCTCCACGGCATGCAACAACTGCCTGGCCTCGCCGTGCAGCGGCTGATGGAAGACGGCTACGGTTTCGCCGGTGAAGGTGATTGGAAGACCGCCGCGCTCGTCCGCATCATGAAAGTCATGGCAGACGGACTCGAAGGCGGAACCTCGTTCATGGAGGACTACACCTATCACCTCGACCCCGCGAACCCGCTCATCCTCGGCGCGCACATGTTGGAAATCTGCCCGTCCATCGCCTCGGAAGTTCCAAAAATCGAGATCCACCCGCTCGGTATCGGCGGCAAGGAAGATCCCTGCCGCATGGTCTTCGACTGCGGCGCGGGCAAAGCGGTCAACGGCTCCATCATCGACCTCGGCAGCCGCCACCGGTTCCTCGTCAACGAAGTGGAATGCGTCGCTCCGCAAAACGAGCTGCCGAAGCTCCCGGTCGCCCGCGTGTTGTGGAAACCTCTACCCGATCTCAAAACCGCCACCGCCGCCTGGATCTACGCCGGCGGCGCGCACCACACGGTGCTTTCCTACGCCCTCACCAGCGAGCATCTCGAGGATTTTGCGGAAATCGCGAAAATCGAGCTCAGCGTGATCGACGAGGATACCCGCCTCCGCTCTTATAAGAACGAACTCCGCCAGCAGGACCTCTATTTCCACCTCGCCCAAGGCATCCAAGGTTGAAACCCATGAGCTATCAATCCCTCAAAGACGAATGCCTCCAGGCGAACCTCGACCTGCCGAAAACCGGCTTGGTCGATCTCACCTTCGGCAACGTTTCCGTCGCAGATCCCGAGCGCCGCGTCTTCGCCATCAAGCCCAGCGGCGTGGATTACGACAAGCTAACCGCTGACGACATGGTGATCCTCGATTTCGAGGGAAACCTCATCGAAGGAAATTTCCGCCCGTCGTCCGACACGCCGACGCACCGCCACCTGTTTCTCAATTTCCCCGGCATCCGCTCGGTCGTCCACACCCACTCGCGCAGCGCCGTCGCCTTCGCCCAAGCGGGCATCGATCTGCCCTGCCTCGGCACCACCCATTGCGACTACTTCCACGGCTCCGTTCCGGTCACCCGCACGATGACTCCCGAAGAAGTCGGCGGCGAATACGAATGGGAAACCGGCAAGGTCATCGTCGAGCGCTTCGCGGATATCAATCCGCTGGATGTCCCCGCCGTGCTCGTCCGCAACCACGGTCCCTTCGCTTGGGGATCGAGCGCCGCGAAGGCGGTGGAAACCGCGCTCGCCCTTGAAATCGTCGCCGACATGGCGTTAAAAACCCTCTCGCTGAATCCGTCCGCGGCCCCCGCTCCGGCCCATTTGCTTGATAAACATTTCTTCCGCAAACACGGCCCCGGCGCTTACTACGGCCAAGCCAAATAACTCACCCAAAACCAAATCCATGAAACTCCCAGCATTCCGAATTCTATCCGCCACGGTTCTCGCGCTCGCATTGACCGCTTGCAACAAAGACTCCTCCGCCGGTTCCGGCAAGAAGCTCAAGCTCGCGTTCGTCAGTAATAACGCAGCCACCTTCTGGACCATCGCCCGCTCCGGTTGCGAGGCCGCCGAGAAGGAGCTCGGCAACGTCGAGGTCGATTTCCGCATCCCCTCCACCGGCGGCGCCGCGGAACAACAACAGATCATCGACGACCTCCTCGCCAAGGGCGTGGACGGCATCGCCGTGAGTCCGATCGATCCTGCCAACCAAACCGCTTTTCTCAACCGGGTCGCCGACCAAACCCTGCTCATCTGCCACGACAGCGATGCGCCTGATAGCAAGCGCGTCGCCTACATCGGCACCGACAACTTCGCCGCGGGCGTCGAGGCCGGCAAGCTGATCAAGGAAGCCCTTCCTAACGGCGGCAAGATCATGGTCTTCGTCGGCTACACCGATGCGGAAAACTCCAAGCAGCGCTTCGGCGGCATCAAGAAGGAGCTCGAAGGCTCCAAAGTGGAGGTCATCGACGTCCGCACCGACGACACCGACACCGTGCGCGCCCAGAAAAACGCCGAGGATACGCTCGTCAAATACCCGGACGTCGCCGCCCTCGTCGGACTCTACAACTACAATGGCCCCGCCATCCTCAACGCCGTCCGCGCCGCCGGCCAGACCGGCAAGGTGAAGATCGTCTGCTTCGACGAAAACGACGAAACCCTCGAAGGCGTCGCATCCGGCGACATCTACGGCACCGTCGTCCAGCAGCCCTTCGAATTCGGCAAACAGGCGATCACGAAGATGGCCAAGCACCTCGCCGGCGACAAGGAAGCCCTCGCCGGCGGCAAACAAATCGTCCCCACCAAGAGCCTGAAAAAAGCCGATGTCGCCGAGTTCAAGGCGAATTTGAAGAAGACCCTCGGCAAGTAATTCCAACCTAACGAAATCGATGGACGCTCCACTCCTCGAAATGCGCGGCATCTCCAAGCGCTTCCCCGGAGTGGTGGCGTTGGACCAAGTCAGCCTGAGCGTCGGCCCGGGCGAGGTCCTCGCCCTCTGCGGCGAGAACGGCGCCGGTAAGTCCACGCTCATGAAAATCCTCGGCGGCGTCTATCGCCCCGAAGAGGGCGAGTTGCTCGTCGACGGCAAGCCCGTCACCATCAACAACGTCAACGACTCGATGGCGCTCGGCATCGGCTTCATCCATCAGGAGCTCAACGTCCTCGATAACCTCGACATCGCCGGCAACATCTTCCTCGGCCGCGAACCGCTGATCCAGCCGTTCCAGATCATCGACCGCAAGAAGATCCACGCGGACACCGCGCCGCTGCTCAAGCGCCTCGGCCTGAACATCCCGAGCACCACCCTGCTCCGGAATCTATCCATCGCCCAGCAGCAGATGGTGGAAATCGCCAAGGCGCTCTCCCAGAACGCGCGGATCATCATCATGGATGAACCGACTTCCAGCCTCACCCTGACCGAGACCGATTGTCTGCTGGACCTCATCGCCGGCCTCCGCGCCGAGGGCGTCAGCATCATTTATATTTCCCACCGCCTCGGCGAAGTCAGCCAGTGCGCGGATCGTGTCGAAGTCCTGCGCGATGGCAAAAACGCCGGTGGCCTCAGCCGTTCCGAAATCAACCACGACAACATCGTCGCCAAGATGGTCGGCCGTGAAATCAAGAACCACCGCGTCCCGTCCGAGGCCAAGCTCACTCCCGGTTTCCTCAAAGTCCGCAACGCCCGCTCCAGCCGCTATCCGAACCAACAGATCTCCTTCGACGCCGCCCGCGGCGAAATCCTCGGCTTCGCCGGCCTCGTCGGTGCAGGACGTTCCGAAATGGTCAAAGCCATGGTCGGCCTGGACGAACACGGCTGCGCGGAAGTCACGCTCGGCGACAAATCCCTCGTCATCCGCCACGCCAAGGACTCGATCGGCAACGGGATTTTCCTCGTCCCCGAGGACCGCCGCGGCGAAGGACTCGTCACCGCCATGTCGGTGCGGGAAAACACCACCCTGCCGTCGCTCAACCGTTATTCGACCTCCGGCCTCATCAGCAAAGCCCGCGAGACCGTCGTGGCCAAGGAGCAGATCACTTCCCTCAGAATCAAGACACCCGGTGCCGAGTCGCTCGTCCGCAACCTCAGCGGCGGCAACCAGCAGAAGGTTGCCATCGGCAAATGGCTCGCGATGGGCCCCAAAGTCCTGATCCTCGACGAGCCCACCCGCGGCATCGACGTCGGAGCCAAGGCGGAAATCTACAAACTCGTCCGCACCCTTGCTAACAACGGCGCGGTCATCCTTATCATCAGCAGTGACATGGAGGAAGTCCTCCACCTCAGCGACCGCATCGCCGTCATGCACGAAGGCCGCATCACCGGCGTGCTCGACCAGACGGATTGCAACGAGCAGAACGTCATGCAACTCGCTGTCGGCCGCACCGTCGCCGCCGCCAAACCCGCTTTCCAATAATTTCCCGCTCCTCATGAAAAAAGAACTCGGCATCTTCATCCTCCTCGTGGCCCTGTGCGCGGTCACCGCCTCGATCAACCCGCGTTTCCTATCCCAGACGAACCTCACCAACATGGCCAACCTCATCGGCCTGTTCGGCGTCTTCAGCCTCGGCCTCGGACTGGTCATCATCACCGGCGGCATCGATCTATCCGTCGGCTCGATGTGCGCGCTGTGCGGCGTGGTCATGTCGATGGCGCTCACGGAATGGCATCTCTCCTGGCCGCTCGCCGTGCTCGCCGTCCTGATCATCCCGATGGCACTCGGCTGGGTTCACGGCGTGCTCGTCACGAAAATGCAGATGCAGCCGTTCATTGTCACCCTCTGCGGCCTGCTCCTCTACCGCGGCGTCGCCCGCTTCATCGCCAACGATGACACCAAGGGCTTCGGCGGCGGCGAAGGATTCGAAGCCCTGCGCAGCGTCGCCAGCGGCAAGCTCTTCGGTTTGCCCATGCCCTTCGTGATGCTGATCATCATCGGCACCATCCTTTGGGTCGTGCTGCACCGTTCGGTTTACGGCCGCTACTTGTTAGCCGTCGGCCGCAACGAGGAAGCCGCCCGCTTTTCCGGCATCAACACCCGCCGCGTCATCACCGGTGCCTACGTTATCGCCGGACTGCTCACCGGCGTTTCCGGCATCATGATCGCCTTCTACACCAACTCCGTTTCGCCCTCGAACCACGCGAACTCCTACGAACTCTACGCCATCGCCGCCGCCGTGCTCGGCGGTTGCAGCCTGCGCGGCGGCGAGGGTTCCATCGTCGGCATCATCATCGGCACCGCCCTGCTACAAGTCCTCCAGAACCTCGTCAACCTGCTCGGCATCCCCAGCTCACTGAACTTCGCCGTCATGGGTGCCGTCGTCCTGCTCGGTGTCATGGCCGACCAGATGCTCCAGCGCCGAGCCGCCTCCAAGCTGGTCGTCCATTGATGGCAACGACTTGATAGTGACTCCGCAGAATCACCATCCGAGGATCCGGGTCACCGCCGTTCGCAGCGCCGTTTCCAGCACCGCTGCCTCGCTGTGACTGACCGGAATGGTCACCTTGCGCAGGGATTTATCCGCGGCATCCTGGCGGGAAATGCTCAAGAGATAAGGTGCGCGCTCCGGATCATCCTGATAGGTGAGTTCGAAAGCGCTATTGGCTTTTTCCGACTTGTGGAAAAGTTTGGCCTGCGGCTCCCGACCTTGCAGAGCGGCGAGCGCGGAACCCAGGTCCGACAAGCCCCACTTCATGGTGATTTTGGTTTCCCAGTCGAACTGCTTCTCACCCGACTGCGCGGCGGCATCGACGAAGACGGCGCCTTTGGCGGGGTTGAGGCCGAAGCGCACCACGCCGCCGCTGCCGCGGGAATTCGGCTTGTAGATCGCGTATTCGGCGGAGCGCTCGGTGATGGACGGGGAGGTATCGAGGACTGTGTCTTGCATGGTGTTGATTGATTGATTCGGGTACAATCTGATCCTTCATCATAAATCATGCAATCAAAAAATGTTCCCATGAACACTTTCTAATGAACACCATTTACTTACCGTAAATTCCCGCCATTTCCCGCATGAGGGATTCGAGGCGGTGGTAATATTCCTTTTCCGGCAGCTCGGCCTTGCGCTTGCGTAGCGCCTCGATGATGAGTTCAAGCTTGGCCCGTCGTTCGCGGGCCAACGGTGAAAGCCGATCCGCGGCGGGCATGAGCAGGTAAATTTCCCGGGAGAGCGCGCCGTCGGTGCCCGTCCCGGCGCGTAGGCCTTTGAAGGTGTCGGTGGACGTGGGCTGACCGTCGCCGTTGTCGTCGAGCACGGCGTGTTCCTGCAGCACGCGTTGGGCGTCTTCATAAAACGCACGGGTGCCGGCGGAGGCATGAAGTGTGGCTTCCAGTAACGAGAGCGAACCGTCGAGATCGAGATCCGATGCAGGGTCGGTTAGAGCGTCGGCGAACTCCGCGCCGAAACGCGAGTAGTTCCGCTCTCCCGGGCTGCGTGCGGCGCAGACGACCACACGGTTTTCTCCGGCGAGCGGCGCGAGGAAGGATGAGCTGGCGGAGAAAAGATTCAGGATCACCAGTCGCCGGGTGAACGGCGTGAGCAACTCTTTCACCGCGGCGGGATCGATATCCCTTCCCCGCAGGTTGAAATTCGCCGTGCGGCTGTCGAAGCTGCCGTGGCCGATCCAGACGAGCCACAGGTCGTCGCCGGATTTCGGCAGCGCGCCGAACGTCTTTTCCAGCAGGACACGGTCTCCATCGCCGGTTTCCTTTTCAATGCCGATGGTCCAGACCTTCATCTCAGCCTTCGCCGCTAGATTCTGCCAGGCGGTCGCTTGCCGGGTGAACTCCGTCTCGTAGTTCGCATCGCCCGGCTCGCTCACGACGATGAGCATCTCCCGTGCGGGCAGGCGCGCGGCGGAAAACAACAGGAACAGCGTGACAAGGAGCTTCATGGGAGTTTTTTCCAACGGCGCAGCGACCATTCCCCGATGAAACACCCGAGCGCGGCAAGCAGCCACGCCGACGTGTTCCAAAGCGGCTCGGAGCGGGTTTCCTTCACCGGCAGCGGCAGGTTTTTCAAATCGGCGACAAATTTATCAAGTCCGGCGGGGGTGAGCACGCGGCCGCCGGTCGTGGCGGCGAGCTGCTCCATCGCAGGCATGTCCGGGCGGATCGCGAGGTATTCGTCGCGCAGCGCGTTCACCACCCAGCCGGCCTGCGCCGTGAGCGCGGGCCTACCCTCGGCGGCACGGGTGGTCGCTTCCGCCAGATAGGGACCGGGCTCGGTGGCGCTGTGAACAGCCTCCTGGATTCCGATTTTGGAAGCATGCGAGCGGGGCGTGAGGTGGCTCCAGGTCGCGTCCGGGCGGCGCACGCGCAGGCTGACACCGCCGGATTCGCGGGGTTGGAAATCGTCGCCTAGCAACTCGGTGGTGATCAACTCGCCGGCGGTGGAAATCTCGGCCTTCACGGCCAGCGGCCGCGGCACGTCGGATAGAAGCCAGCGCGTCAGTTGCCGCCACGTCTTGTCCATGTCGCGGCGGGCGACGGGATCTTTCAAGCCCCAGCGCCACAAATCACCGATGGCGAGCACGGCGGTGTGCCCGCGGCCGTAGCGGCGCACGGCAAGCGCGGGGCTGGAGCCATCGGCGGTTTCAAATTTCCCGATCTCCATCGCTCCGGGCCGGACCGCGGGCAGGCGGTGGATGTTGGCGAATTCCGGCATCCGCCTGATGCGCTGCGCCTCCTCTTCCTCGGTGGCGCGCAGCCGCGCCCACGGCTCCAGCCGCCCCTCGCGGGTGAGGTCGTAACGCCCGGCCACAGGCGCTCCGGGCGGCGTGCCGGGCTCCAGATAGACGGGGAGCATCTCACCGATCGGTGTGCCGTTGTAGCCGCCCGCATCGAGCGACTCCATCCCGCCTAACATAATCACGCTGCCGCCGCGCTCGGAGACGAAGCGTTGGAGCAGCCGCTGCTGCTCGCGGTCGAAGAACGCGGCCTCCACGTCGTCGAGGATGACGGTGTCGAATGGAAACAGCTCGGCCGGCGTCTTGGGAAATCCGGCGGCGAGTTCGCCCGCGTCCTTGGTTTTCAGGCGGATGAACACCGGTTCGTCGAACCGCTCGGCCTCCTCCTGCGCCTCGAAGCCGCGGTAGAGCGGATTGCTGCGCTCGCCCTGGCGGCTGCGGTAGTCGAACTTCGGCTCGCGGCGCGCGATCCGGATCAGGCTGGTCAGGCGGATGGACGGATCTTCTTCAAGCGCGCGCTGGAGGAACTTGTGTTCGTAGTTCGGCCGTCCTCCCAGATAGAGCACCCGGTAAGGCCCGGTCTCGCGGTTCGCGGCGGCAGTGCGATGGTTGTTTTCCAGCGTCGCCTCCACGAGCTCGCCCGGATTCTCCACGCTCACCTCGGCATCGAGAAACGCGGTGCCATTCGCTTCCGGGCGGACCTGGAATCGGACCACCGTGGTCATGTCCTCGCTGGTGACGGGCTGGCGTTTTTCACCGAGTTTCTTCCCGCCGTGCTCGCGGATGGTGGCGACGAACGACCTGCCCGCCATGCCGCGCGCGGAAACGGTGACATCCACGATCAGCGGCGCGTCTTCAAACAACGTCGCCTGCGCGGTGACGGTGGGAATGGATAGATCCAGCAGCGGCTTCTCCGGCGCGATGACCAGCGGGAACGTCGGCGGCAGGCCTTTGACTCCGGCGGTGTTGTCGGTGGGGCTGCCGTCGGTGATGACGAGGATGCCCGCCAGCGGACGCCCCTGATAGCGGTCCCGCAGATCGCCGAGCGCCCGGCCGAGCGCGGAGCCGGGTCCGTCGAACGCGAGCTGCGCACCGGGCTTCGGCTGGCGCAGGCGGACGTCGAAGCTGTAGGAATCGACCATGAAATCCTTCGCCAGTTTTCTCTGCCAGGCGGACGGCTCCGGGGTGACAAGCTGTTTCAATCGATCCGCGCGGGAAAGATCGCCGTTCTGGTCCTTGAGCGTCATGCTCGCGCTGTTGTCCAACAGAATCGCCCAATGGTTGGTGCCCGGGCGGTTGAACGACTTCACCATCTTCGGCTGGAGAATGAAAACCAGCAGCAGCGCGAGTCCGGTTAGTTTCAATCCGGCGGCAAGCCACCGCAGGCCTGGCGGCACCGTCGTTTTCTTCCGGTAGCTGAAAAACAGGCCGATGACGACGAGCGCGAGCACGATCAGCCCGGGAACCAGCCACTGCTTTTCCGTCCAAACCAGGGTCATGGGTGCGATGAATCTCATTTCCCGAGTTCTTCGAAATACCGGCGGACGATCTCGGTGTAGCGATCCGGCACCGGATCGCGGCCGACCGGGGCGAGCGGATCCTCGCGGTCGAGTTCGCGCAAACGGTTGTCCAACTCGGTGGCGGCCTCGGCGAGCGGGCGGAGGATTTCCTGTTCGATCCGCGCTTGATCGGGCTCCTTGGAATGGCGTTTG
>JBEDKU010000488.1:0-4504 GCA_041172045.1 Verrucomicrobiota bacterium
TCCCCAGCTCATGGCCGCGCCTGACCGTGCGCACCATGCGCCGTTGCGCGTCGCCCGCCCCGGTAACCGTCCTCAACCCGCCGCGGGAAAGTAGCCACCACGATCCCGTCTCCCGCGCGGATCGGCCCGGCGCCAAGATGGTGGGCACGGGTGTCGTGATCCGCGGTGACGCCGGGGTCATCATCCCGCGCGAGCGGCACGAGGAATTCGCCAAACCCGGAATTGAAAAAACTCGAACGACTCAAGGGCGGCCACCCGAAGAATTGGGTCGACGCCGTGCGCGCCGGTCGCGAGGCGGAATCCAACTTCGAAAACGGCGGCGCGCTTTGCGAAATCGGCGTGATCGCCATCCACCCACTGGCGGATCTGATGAATCCCACCGCCTTGTTTGTAAGCTCGGGAAATGCGTGCCATTCTCCCCACATGATTCTCCGCTCGATCCCCTGCGCGTTTCTTGCACTCCCGCTCGTCCTATCCGCCGCCGAACCCCCACCTGGCGGAAAACCGGAGGCTGCGCAAAAACCATCACCCGAGCTGCAGGCCGCGCGCGAGAAGCTGGTCCTGCCGGGCGTGAAAATCAATGTCGCGCAGTGGTGCGTGGACGTCGATGCCCGCGTCTGCCTCGTCGAGGGCATGCTTGAACTGATCGCCTGCACCAAGGACACCAAGGAGCACGAGTCGATCGTCGCGGTCGAGGCCAAGCCCAGCCACATCCACACCGCGCTGCTGCTCCTGCGCGCCAAACCGGGCAGTCCCGCGAGGCAAAAGGCGCTTGATCCCGAGGGCACGCGGTTCATGCCGGTCCCGCCCATCGGCAGCCCGGTGGACGTTTTCCTCGTCATCAAGGATGCGAACGGCAAGGACACCGAGCTCCCGATCAACGACTTCATGATCTCAACCGACCCGTCGGAGGAACCTGAAGCGGGTGCCAAGCCCGTGAAATTCCCGACCCAGACCTTCCTGTTCGCCGGGTCCGGCTTGGAAGGCAACGGCGAGGGGCCGCGCGATTACGCCTGCGATTTGAGCGGCAACGTCATCTCCCTCGCCACCTTCGGCGACGAACTGCTCTGCCTGCCCGGCATCCACGACCCGTCCGACAGCCTGCGGATGTGGCAGGTCGATGGCGGGAAGCTGCCAGCGTTAGACTCCAGGATCATCCTGCGTCTCCGCCCACGGGTCGACCCACCGGGCGACGCGCCGACAGGGCGATGATTTGATCCCAGCCCGCCCCGAATCTCTAGCAATCATGTTCTGGAAATCCCGCCACTTTCTCAAGGTCCTCCTGGCGCTCGCGTTCACCACAGACAGCCTTCATGCGGCACCTTCCCCCCTTCCGTCTCATCCCGCGATTCCGCGAAGAACCAACGAAATCATACAACCAACCGGACGGACCGACTCCTCCTCTGGATATTCGCTAACATGATGAATCCGCCCCGCTTTCACGAATTGCCGTGGCCGAAATACTTCTTGGCATGGCGTGACGGCAGATTAGCTTCAAAGCAACCGGAAATTCATGAAATTGAAAAATCCCTTGTTATCGGCCGCTGTCGCGGTGGTGGCCAGCCTCTTCCTCGCCTCATCGGTCGGGTTTGCCCAAGCACCCGCTCGAAAAGCCTTTGGCAAAGGAAATCCGTTCCAAGTCGAAGAACTGCCACCCGGAAAACTCAAAAACCAGCTCCAGTCGATCCCCCTCCAGGCAAGGGAAAAGGCGATGAGCTGGCTGCACACATTCAGATTCGGTGGATTCGACGCTGCGGAACACCTCCGCGTCGACAATGGCGGTGGGATCTACATCGTCTGCCCGGACAACCACGGCAATTGCGACGGGCACTCACACGGTCCCGCCAAGTCCGGCGAACCCGACGACAGCTCCGGCGCGACCGGGTCCGTCGCTCCGGAATCCGCCCAGCCCCTCGATCCACCCACCGCGAATATCTCCGTCTCGGCCAGCGCTCCTCCCATCTATAGCTCCAGACCCGGCGCCACCCGGCACATCTACCTGGACTTCAATGGCGGGATCGTCACCGGTACGGCATGGAACAATAATATCGATTATGGAAACGTCTCCAGTTGGAATGTCAGGGCATGGTCCCAGGATGCGGACAGGACGACATTCAACGATGCGGAGCAGGCGTGGATGCGCCGGATCTGGCAACGCCTGGCAGAGGACTACGCGCCCTTCGACGTCAATGTGACTACCGACGTCGCCTATGATCCGGCCAATTATACCGGCAACAAGGACAACGTGGGTTGGCTGATGATCTGTGAAACGACGGATGCCAATGGAGTGACCCTGCCCACCAGTGGGGTGGGTGGTGTCGCCTACGTCGGGGTTTTCGGCAATTCGACCTACTCCCCGACCTATCAGCCCGCCTGGGTGACCAGCACCAATGGCGGTGGCAACGAAGCCATCGTGGCCGAAGCCGCCTCGCATGAAATGGGCCACAACATGGGGCTGTCTCATGATGGCACATCCACATTGGGCTACTACGGCGGACATGCCGCGACGACATCGGCGCCGTCCTGGGGTCCCATCATGGGCACCGGATACAATCAAAACGTCTCGCAGTGGTCCAAAGGTGAGTATTCCGACGCGGACCAGCTTCAGGACGACCTTTCAATCATGAGTGCCAGAGTCCCTTACCGGACGGACGACCATGGAAACAGCTTTGCAAACGCCACGGCGTGTGTCGCCACCAACAACGCCTTCTCCCAGAGCGGTAATATCGAGAGAACCAGCGACCCGGATACGTTTTCATTCACCACCGGGCCGGGTGCCATCACCTTGACGGCAAATTCATTCCGTTGCGACGCCGACACCTGGGGCGGCAATCTCGACATCCAGCTCGAACTCTACGACAGCTCCCAGACGCTCGTCACCTCCAGCAATCCGGCCGCCGACACGAACGCCTCCATCTCGACGACGGTCGCCGTCGCAGGCACCTACTATCTGGTTCTCAAACCCACCGCCGCCGGCACTCCGCTGGTCGGCACCCCATCCGGCTATACGGTGTACGGGTCGCTTGGCCAATACACGATCAGCGCCACGGTCCAGCCATTTGATCCGCCGCTTGGCTTGACGGGCATCTCGCCATCCAGCGGGGATGCTGGATCCACCGTGACCGTGGATATTTCCGGCACCAAGCTTTCCGCAAATACCGTCGTCAAACTCAAACGACAAAGTCGCCCCGACATCGCAGGTGCTTCGGTTGAAATGATCGGCAGCACGCTGCGCTGCCAGTTCGACCTAACCGGTGCCTCCTCCGGCGCATGGGACGTGGTCGCCACCAATCCGGACCTGGCAACCGCCACCTTGCCCGCCGCATTCACCGTGATTGCGGTTCCCACCACTCTCTGGAGCGAGAACTTCGACGGCACCGTCACCGGGTGGACCTCGCAAGCGGTCAGCGGGACCCCCAACACCTGGGACGTCGTCACCACGGCCAGCCAGTCACCTGACAAATCCTACTTCGCCGACGGGCCGTCAAGCACCTCCGTCGCGCACCTGATTTCGCCTCAAATCTCCATTCCAACCGACTCGGCCAACCTGCAAATCGAATTCTGGCATCGCTACAGTCTCCAGTCCGGACGCGATGGCGGCCGGCTCTCCTTGTCATTGAATAACGGCGCGTGGTTCGATGTCACATCAAGCGGCTCCGGTGCCGCCTTCACCCTCAATGGCTACAACATCCCCATGGCCCCAGTGGCCGGACCGGCCCTTTCGCCGGCCAGCAGGCATGGTCGGGCACGACCAACGGCTTGTTTGTTAGGACGACGATCAATCTCAACGACATCGCGAAATACGCGGGTACGAACCTGCGCCTCCGCTGGGAAATCGCCACCAACAGCCAGACCGCCAGCACCGGCTGGTATCTGGACAGCATCGCGCTGCTTGGAGACCCCACCCTGTCAAACCAGTCCCCCGTCAGCACCGCCGCCGCCAGCACCTCCTCCGTAGAAACCCAGACCGAAGGCCTCACCACCTATCAGATCATCCGCGGCACCGGCACCAGCCTGTCCGTGGCCGCCACCGATGACGCGGGCGAAGCCGCGCTCACCTACACCTGGGCGGCCACCAGCGGCCCGGCGCCTGTCGTTTTCCCAGTCAACGGCACCAACGCCGCAAAAAACACCTCGGTCACCTTCACCGAAACCGGCGACTATCTACTCACCGTCACCGCCTTGGATGCCGGCGGCCTCTCCGCCAGCAGCAGCGTCAACGTGCGGGTCCTTGCCACCGGCACCTATGTCGTCACTCCGACCGGCACCACCGTCCAGGTGGGGGCCACCCAGCACTTCAACGTCGGCTTGTCCGATCAGTTCGGCCAGCCCTTCGCCAGCCAGCCCTCACCCGTCAACTGGTCCACCAGCGGTGGCGGCGGGATCAATTCCAGTGGATTGTTCTCCGCCACGTCGGCTGGCGGCCCCTTCACGATCACGGCGACGGGCGGCTCCTACTCGGACACCGCTTCCGTCTCGGTCACCCCCGGCACCGCGGCCGTCC
>JBEDKU010000489.1:0-5799 GCA_041172045.1 Verrucomicrobiota bacterium
GTTTTCTTACCCTGCGGCGGCATTGCGATGGGCACGGCGAGCGCAGGGTTCCCGGCGTAGTTGACGGCGATGGTGTTCTGCATGTTGAACACCATCCACTCAAAAACCGCGTCGGCACCGAACAACGGGAGCTTGGGCGGGAGGTTCTGCAGGGTCGGTAGGGCGATGAAGTCCACCTGGTCGAAGACCTGGTCGAGATCGCGCTGCCACCGGGCCTTGCGTTTGACGGCGTCCTTGTAGTTGTTGGTATATTCCCATTCGCCTTGGAGCAGCACCAACTTGGTGAGGATGTTGATGTCTTTGTGATCGACGTATTTCCCGTTGCTAAGCCATGAGCCGGCGAGGGCGACTGTCGTGCCATCTTTTTCGGCTTGTTCCCATTTTTTCTCAAAGGTGGGCTTGAGTTTGACGACCTTGAAGCCCTTCGCTTTGAGCGCGTCGTCGATGGCCTTGTCAATCGCGGGACTGGTGCCGCCGACATAGAACCTGCCGACGCGGATCTGTCTGGCGGATGGCTTTTCGGCGACCGCGGCTTGGTAGCGGGACGCGAATCCTTCCTGCAACAGGTCCATGCCCTGCACGAGGCGCGGGATGTCCCTGGCCATCGGGCCGACGGTATCGAGATGCTTGGGCGCGATGGGAAACACACCTTTGGTGGAAACCAGGCCGAAGGTGGTTTTCAATCCATAAATGCCGCAGCAAGCGGCGGGAACCCGGATGGATCCGCCGCTGTCGGTGCCGAAGGCGACGTCCGCCAGACCGGTCTCGATGGCGACCGCCGATCCGCTGGATGATCCACCGGGGATCACCTTGGATTTGCCATCATAGCGGTTGATAGGAGTTCCGAAGTATTTGTTCTGGCCGGAGACGGTGACGGCGAGTTCCGTGAGATTTGTCTTTCCGACGATCCGAACACCCCGCTGCCGCGCGATGCGCAGGCATTCCGCGTCCTGGGCGGCGGGCGCGCTGTTTTTTGCGATGTATTGGGATCCTGCGGTCGTCACCACGCCTTGGACATCGATGAGGTCCTTCACGGCCAAGCGGAGGCTCGTGTCATTCTTCGGCGGCGGCCAGTATTTGATGAAGGCCCGGCCGCTAGAATGGTCGGCGCGGTCCAACAGCGAGGTGGTGCAGCCGCTGACCAGTCCGGTGGCTAACAATGCTGGCAACAGGCGCTTGGCGATGGCTTTTCTCATCGCAGACCGAGGGATTGAAGAAGGCTTGAGGTGATGGTGCCGGTTTCCAGCAGACCCTGATCCCGCTGGTAGCGGGCGATGGAGCGGCCGGACTGTGGTCCGATCCGGCCGTCGATGGAGCCCTCATAATAGCCGCGCCGGGCCAGTTCCCGCTGGACGGACGAGTTGTCGGAACGGCCGTAGCTCTGGTTTTCGTAATATTCGCGGGGAGCCGCCTCACGGTTGCTGTAGTAGCGGGTATCCGGACTTTCGTAGTAGTAGGGTGAATTCGGGGGGCCGTAGTAGTAGCCTTGGCCCCGGTAGCCGTTGCCGAAAGACAGGGTGAAGATCGAGCGCGGGCGTGCGATGTATGCCCGCCGCCCATTGTCATCGTGGGCGTAGTCATGGTCGTTTTTATGACCGGATTTTTTGCCTTTGGAATGCTCGCTTTTGCCATTCTTGTGCTTCGGTCCTTTTGCCTGGGCGTCCAGAGGAAGTGCCAGAAGACAAACGATGGCGATGGTTCCGGTGCTGATGACGCGGGAAATTCGTGTGACGGGTGGTTTCATCTGAGGTTGTGCTTGGTCGGTTTTCGCTGTGGGGAAATTCATTTCCCCATTGAAGGTTATCATTCATTTCGCAAATGGCTACCGGCGCTATCTAGCTGAAATCGGCCTGGTGATCAGGTGGCGTGTCGGGTTACTTGGCCTCCGGCCAGATCGCCTTGAGCAGGGCGGCGAGGCGGTAGCCGGCTTTGGAGAGCTCCACCTCGACGATGTCGCGTGATTTCATCGGATAGGGCTCCGGCAGGGTGACCACCCACTCGAAGTGTTCTTCATGTTTTTCATCCTTGGGGACGAGGAATCGGTCCCGCGGGGTGATGCCTTCGAAGCAGAATTTGGCAAGACCGAGGGTGCTGGTGGCCCATTGTGTGGGCCAGGTGCCGACGGGGCCGGTGGCGTCCCACCCGGGTTTCGCGGGGAAGGACTTCCGGAGTGCCGCGGGAAAGTCCTCGATGCCGAGATGGTCGCGGGCAGACTTGACGGTCTGGGTGTCCCAGTAGCCATGCAGCGCTCCGCCTTTTCGCGTTTTGAGGTGATAGTAATTTCCTCCGGCGTCGGGCTGACCCTTGGCGCCGGTCTCCGGATCGACGAAACGGTCGTTTTCATCGATGTAGCCGCAGCCGACATGCAGTGGTTGGTGGAGGTCGCCGACGAGGTGGGCGACGAGCATCAGCGCGACGCGTTTGTTCACCTTGAGCGGATTCGCGGAGTTGTCTTCCGGGGCTAGCAGGACCTGGATGCAGATTTCCAGGACGTGAACGATGTCCTTCTTGTTGGTGCCGGTGATGCCTGCCCGATAGGCCTTCTGCTGGAAAGGGATGTCGCAGTAGTGGAACACGTGGTGATCGGGATTGTTCGTCACGAACTCCTTCATCTCGGTGGATAGATATTTTTCAGGAAGTTTCGCTCGATCGGCCCAGGTGGACGCCTTGTCGAGATTCTCCCCCTCCTTCAGAAGGGCGCGGACCTCCTTCTGGGCGCGGGTGCCCTCGAGGTAGTGCTCGGCGACGCTGCCGATCGCCTGATGGCCGGCGTTTCCATAGCCGGACGCGTTTGCGATCAGGCCGATGGTGACAAGAAGGAGGTTTCGGAACATGAGTTTGGGTTACTTGGCTCCCCTGAGTTTCCCGACCAGCCAGAGGATGGCAAGGATGATGGCGAGAATCCAGAGCAGGTGGAGAAAGACGCCGGTGACCGCGAGGGCGACGCGTAGGATGACCCAGAGGATCAACAAGAAAATGGCGAGGACGAGAATCTTGCTCATGGGGATAACAGTCGTGCGGGGCGCGGAATGGGCAAATGGAATTTGTCAAAGCTCCCGATTGATTTGGCGGGCGAGGTCGGCGAGCGTCTGGTTCATGGCGGCGACGCGATCCCCCATCGAACTGCTGGTGGAAGGAAGCGGGGCCTCGTGGTGAAAGAAGCGTGTATGGGTCTCGCTGCCGCTGACTGGCTGCAGTTTCCAGGTGCCTTCAAGGATCATTCTGTTGGAATCGTCCGGCTCGAAGCGGGTGATGTTGATTTCCAACAGCGAGGTGTAGTCGAGCGTGGTGAAGTTCTCGACCGGCCGGATGTTCAGGGAGCCAGTGAGGCGGCTGAGGTTGCTGGCGGTGACGCGGGAAATGGAGAGGTTGAGCGGCTCCGCCCAGACGTCGTTGCGGCTGACCACGAGTTGTCCGCCGGAGCGGGTGACGGGTTGCTGGCGGTTCAGGTAGCCGGGAAGCGTCGGCCGCTTGATGGCGATGGCCGGACTCTGACGGGACAGCGTCTGATTGGGAACGAGCGCGGTGAGGACGTGATAGACCTCGCCGTCTTTTACGGGCTGGAGCACGCCGCAGCTGCAGAGTGAGAGCAGGAGTGCGGGTAACAGGAGCTGGATTTTCATGGTTTAGGTGCCTTTCCTACGATGATGGCGTTCGGGTTTCGTTTGAGATCGTTGGCGAGTTCCTTGATGGCGAGCGTGGCGCTCTCGACCTCTTCCATCGCGTTCTGCAAACGCATGAGCACGGGCGCGCGCGGGTTGGTGACGCGGGAGATGTCCGCGGTGGCCTCTTCGATTTTCACGAGGCCGGCGTTGGCCTGTTTCATCACGGTTTCGAGATCGGCGAGCAGGGGATCGATGCCTTTGTTCGCCTTG
Organism: Verrucomicrobiota bacterium; assembly: GCA_041172045.1. Taxonomy (GTDB): domain Bacteria; phylum Verrucomicrobiota; class Verrucomicrobiia; order Verrucomicrobiales; family Akkermansiaceae; genus Luteolibacter. The sequence continues at coordinate 3,876 of JBEDKU010000489.1, forward strand.
TCGGTTAGCTGTTGGACGCTGGCGAGCGTGACGTCGAGGCTGTCGATGGCCTTCGCGAGTTTTTCATTTCCGGTGAAGGCTTTGACGTCCTTGGTGATGCCGATGACGTTGTCGTTGATTTCCTTGAGGTTTAGCGCGTCGAGCTGGGTGTTGGCGGTTTTGAGGACGCCACGCATGTCCTTGACCATGCCGGCGAGGTCGAGTTCGTTGAATTTTTTGAGTCCGTCGGCGACGCCGGAGATGAGTTCGTCGAGTTCGGTGCCGATGGTGGGGACTATGGGGAAGGGCGGCTTGGTATCCGGCTCATACTCGAACCACGGGGAGTTGGGCACGATGTCGAACTCGATGTAGAGTTGTCCGGTGAGCAGGCTTTGTTGTTTCATGCGGGCGCGCAGGCCGTCGGCCACGGCTCTTTTCACTCCGCCCTCGGAGACGAAATCGAGGGTGGAGCCGGTGGTCGAGCCGACGTCTCTCAGATCCCTCTCGGACAACTCGACCACCACGGGGATGATCTTGCGGTTCTGTTTCTGATCGATGAGCACCTTGATGGAGGTGACGCGACCGATGCGGATGCCGCCGAAGCGGACTTCCGATCCGACGAGCAGGCCGTTGGCGCTTTTGTCGAAGTAGAGCAGGATGTTGCTGGTCTTTTCGAAGAACTTGCCCGCGCCGAAGAGCAGTAGGCCGGCGGCTCCTAGCAGGAGGCCGGACAGGGTGAAGAGTCCGATCAAGGTGGGACTGACTTTTTTACTCATGGTGGGGTGGATGGCGCGTCGCCGCGGTTAAGGAACAGGCGCACGGCTGGATTGTCGGAGTGGTCGCGCAGGTCGCCTGGATTTCCCAAAGCGCCCTGGGTGCGGGTGGCGGTGTCGAGGAAGACGGAGTTGTTGGCGATGCTGAAGATGCTGGCGAGCTCGTGGGTCACGATGACGATGGTGCAGCCCTGGCTGTCGCGGAGGCGCAGGATGAGGTTGTCGAGGCGGCGTGAGCTGAGAGGGTCGAGACCGGCTCCGGGTTCGTCGAGGAACAGGATGTCCGGATCGAGCGCCAGGGCGCGGGCGATGCCGGCGCGTTTCTTCATGCCGCCGCTGATCTGGGAGGGATAGTAGTCCTCGTAGCCGGCGAGGCCGACGAGCGACAGCTTGTAAGAAACCAGGTCCCTAACGACCTTTGCCGGAATGTCGCCGGATTCCTCCAGCGGCATGGAGATGTTTTCGCCCAACGTCAGTGAGGACCACAGCGCGCCGGATTGATACATCACGCCGAAGCGGCGGATGAACGCGCCCCGCTCGGCGGGATCGGTGGCGGTGAAGTCCTCGCCATCGTAGAGGATGGATCCTTTTTTCGGTTCCAACAGTCCGATGAGATGGCGCAGCAGCGTGCTCTTGCCGCAGCCGCTGCCGCCCATGATGACGAAGATGTCCTTGTCCGATACTTCGAAGTTCAGGTCGTGCATCACCACAAGGTTGCCGTATGCCATGGTGAGGTTTCGGATGGCGATCTTGGCATTGCTTGCCGGGGCTGGTAGGTCCGCTTTCAAATGTCGAGCAGGGTGAAGATGGCGGCGAACGCGGAGTCGAGCACGATGACCGCGGTGATGGAGGCGACCACCGCGCGGGTGGTGGCCTCGCCGACGGCCGCGGAGGAATTCCCGGCTTTCATGCCTTGCATGCAGCCGCTGATGGCGATGGCGGCGCCGAAGAACACGCTCTTGATGACGCCGAGCGAGGAGTTCGTGAGGTCCACGGCCTTCAGGGTTTGCGTCCAATAGAGTTCCGGCGGGATGCCGACAAGATAGCCCACCAGCATGCCGCCGAGGATGCCGACGAAATTCGCGAAAATCGTGAGAATGGGCATAATCAGCACCAGCGCTAACCGGCGTGCCAGCACCAGGCTGCCACGCCTGTTAGCGCTGGTGCTGATG
>JBEDKU010000490.1:0-26163 GCA_041172045.1 Verrucomicrobiota bacterium
AGATAGAGCGTGATGGAGCCGGCACCATCGGCCACCAGGGCGTAATGATGCAGGAGCGTGTCCTTCGGCGTGATGAAGTTATAGGTCGTGTTGTCGCTGGCGCGGAACCGAAGTCCGGTGACGGAGTCGTTGAGCCAGATGAAGTCGGTGGTGTTGGACGCGTTGCCCATGACCATTCCTTTGTCGCTGCCGAGGCTGCCGCGTTTCGCCCACCAGGCGGTGGACCAGGGCACGGCGGAGGAGAATGAGAGTGGCTTGGTAAGTGCGACGAAACTGGCGTCCTCACCATCGAGCGACAACGCCCCGCTGCCCTCGACCACCGCGCCCGGCGCGGTGGTGATGGCGGCGGCTCCGGCGGGGATCCCAGTGTTTGACTGGCCGCTGCTGTCGCTGAAATTTCCGTCGTAACGATGGTGCAGGGTTTTCGCCACGTTGACGATGCTCGCCGTGTTACGGGTGAAGAGGCTGCCGATCTCGGTGGCGGAAACGGCCTCGTCGAAGACCCATACCTCGTCGATCTCGCCGTGGAAATCAAAATCGTTGGAGGTGGTGTTGACCGAATAGGCCTCGCCGATGGTGTCGTAAAGGAAGGCGGTGTTCTTTCCCGTCGCGGTGAGGACGAGGGAGTTGTTGATGTAGATCTTGAGTCCGCCGAGACCGTCCGCGACGAAGGCATAATGACGCCAACTGGTGCCGACCGCACCGGTGGCTCCGGCGGTGCCGAAGTCCTGCTGGCCGGTGGTGTTGTTGGCACCGCGGAAGCGTGAGTTTCCAGCTTGGCTCAGGGCGATGAAGTTGTTGTTGTCGCTGCGGTCGCCGATGACCATGTCAAAGGTGGCAGCCGCAGTGGCTTCGCCCACGACCGGGGCGGCGACCCGCGCCCAGAAGGCGATGGTGTAGGCGGCGGTGGAGCCGAATGTTTCCTGGGGGAGGGAGATGTAGTCGCGGTCGGTGCTCACGGTCAGGCCGCCGGTGCCGAATTTGAAATCTCCGGGGGTAGTGGTGATTCCGGTGTTACCCACCGTGCCCGCCGGAGCGCCGCCGCCGGTGGTGGTTGGGATGCCCAGGCCTTCCACCAACGTGCCGTTTCTGGCATTTCCAGAACTGTCGCTGAAATCCGAATCGAAGGTATAGTGGGCATGGATGCCTGCCAGCGAGGTGGCGGGAACGAGCAGCGCGACTAACGAACAGAGAGCGGAAGCCTTGGAGGCGGATGAAAGATGCATGGGTTGACGGATGGGTGAGGTTCTGAAAGCGGGAGGCGAAACCAGTATTAAGCGCGTGAACGGCGTCCGAGAAGAAGAAATCCGTAAGCTCCGAGTAGCAGCGCGGATGGCTCGGGAATGGCGTTGACGGTGAAAAGATTGGTCACCGCTGTGGCGTCGGCAGACGACTCACCACAGGACCATGATCGTCGCCATGGCGCTAGTGAGAAATTCCTGCGGCCATGAGGGTGCGTCCGGCCTCGCTTGTAAGGAACATCCTTTGATTCGCGATCCTGCCGGCTGCGTGGACATTTTCTTCGCAACAAGCGCAACCCGATGCGCGTGCCACCTACCCGAAAGGATAGGTAACAACCGGAGATCGATCCGCGTTCTATGACTTACCATGAAAATGACCATCCATGCCGCCGTCATCCGGTCATCCTGCATCGTTGTTGGCTGTCTTGTCGCATGCGTGTCTGCGAAAGGGGCCGATGAAGGCCGCATGGATTGGTGGCGCGAGGCGCGTTTTGGCATGTTCATCCATTGGGGCGTCTACTCCATGACCGGTGGCGATCACGACGGCAAGCGCACCTGGACCGGTGGCGAGTGGGTGCAGAACGGCTTGGAAATCCCGGTGGGGGAATACAAGAAACTGCCTGCCAGATTCAATCCGGTGAAGTTCGACGCGAAGGAGTGGGTCGACATCGCGCGCAGTGCCGGAATGAAGTACATCGTCATTACCGCGAAGCATCACGACGGCTTCGCGATGTTCAAAAGTGAGGCCAGCCCGTTCAACATCGTCGATGCCACTCCGTTCAAGCGCGACGTCCTCAAGGAACTCGCCGACGCCTGCCGCGAGGCGAAGATGCCGCTCGGGTTTTACTACTCGCAGGCGCAGGACTGGTGCCATCCCGGCGGCAGCGCGGCCCGCATCAACAAGCGCAAGACCGGCCACTGGGATCCTGCCCAGGATGGCAGCATGGATGAATACATCGACAAGATCGCCGTGCCGCAGGTGCGCGAGCTGCTTTCAAACTACGGTGAGTTTCCATCCGTCCTCTGGTGGGACACTCCGATCGACATGACCAAGGAGCGCGCCGCCAAGCTCGATGCCGCGGTGCGGGAACTCAAACCTGACATTGTCACGAACAACCGCCTCGGCGGCGGCTTCGAAGGCGATACCGAGACCCCGGAACAACACATCCCGCCCCAGGGCTATCCCGGCCGCGATTGGGAGACCTGCATGACCATGAACGGCACCTGGGGCTACAAACATTGGGATCACGATTGGAAAAGCGATGAAACCCTGATCCGCAATCTAATCGACATCGCCGGCAAGGGAGGAAACTACCTGCTCAATGTGGGTCCGGACGGGCTCGGCGAAATCCCCGCGCCCAGTGTGCGGAGTCTCGCGGTGATGGGTGGGTGGATGAAGGTGAACGGCGAGGCGATCTACGGCACCGGCTCCACCGCCTTCGGTCCCGAGTGCGGAGCCTTCCATCCGGAGAGGAAGGCCGAGAACGGCAAGCCCGTGTTCGAAGCGAAGTGGGACTGGCGTTGCACCACCAAACCGGGGAAAATCTACATCCATCTCTTCCAATGGCCATCCGGCGGGCTTTCGCTCGACGAGGTGAAGGGCAGGGTCTCCCAGGCCTATCTGCTGGCTGCCCGTGATCAAAAACTGGCAGTCAGACAGGATGGGTCGAAAGTCGTGATCTCGCTGCCTGCCAGCGCGCCTGATCCACTCGCCTCGGTCCTTTGTCTGGATGTTTCCACCCCATGAAATTCGGATGATCTACTCGACGACCCATTCGAAGACGCCGGGTTGGGTGTCCTTTTCGATAGCGGGAAAGGTGATTCTCAGGAAGCGTGCCAGGGTGGAGGAATCGAGCATGACCGGTGAACCTGAAAGGCCGGCTCCGCGGTGGTCGGCGAGTGTTTTCCAGTCCCGCCCGTCGGTCGAGACTTCGGCCAGAAACCGATAGTTCTTCCACGGGTATTCGAACTGGATCGTCTGGCGGGTGATTTGGAGTTCCTTGCCAAGATCCATCTGGATCCAAGCTTCGGACGCGCCCGCAGCCGCCGCCCACAGTGTGGCGTGGTTGGCGTCTGCCGCCATGCCCGCGCCGGTGTGCGGGGCGCGTTGGCTGGATGATGTCATGGCCACCGGGTGGGTGGTTTCCCGACCACTCCGGATAAAAGGCGGGCCCTCATGGGTGGGCTTCACCTTGTCGACCAGCCCGTCGGCGCTGAATTTCATTTCGTCCACGCAGATCTGGCGACCGATGAAAGCCGGGTCGAATGGGATGCTGTGGCGGTGATAGAGAATGTAATGCCGGCCATCCCGCTCGAACACGGCGTGGTGGCCCGGCGCAAGGATGTTGCTGGCGGCATCGGTGACCAGGCACGGGCTGTTGGGAGCCTCCGCGAACGGACCGAGCGGCGAGTCACCGACGGCGTAGTGGACCTGATACGTTTCCTCGATGGTCTTGCCCGCAGAATACATCAGGTAGTAGCGGTCGCCGTGTTTGACCATGAAGGGCGCCTCGAAATAGCGGGCGGGCGTAACGTCACGCACCTCGCCATCGAAGGTGGTCATGTCGGGTTTCAGCTTCACCGCCCAGCACTTGCCATTGGTCCAGTTCCAGCCCGATCCCCAGTAAAGATAGGCCTGGCCGTCGCTGTCGATGAAGGCCTCTGCATCGATCATGTGATATCCCGGCCGGAAGTTTTCGGGGATGAGTGGTTTGCCGTCGTTCGCGTCTCTCCAAGGGCCCCGCGGTTGATCGGCGACTCCGGCCCAGACTTCGCTGCCGACGGAAACATACATATGGAACTTGCCCTGTGGGCCGCGCACTACGGATGGAGCCCAGACCATCGCGTTCTTGGATGTCGGGCTGGTGCAGGCCTGTTTGGTGGGCCAGTTGAGCGTGCGGTAAGTCCAGTTCTTGAAGTCCCCGGATTCCCAGCAGCCGAGCGTTCCGCCACCCCATGGGTCGATCGTGGCGTAGAGGTACTGCCGTCCGTCGTGTGTCACCAGCGAGGGGTCTGCAAAGTAGCCGGGGATGATCGGATTTGAGGAACCTGGTGAAGTGCCGGCAACCGACGCGTCCACGGCCCGGCTGTTTGAAGTGAGGAGTTGGAGAGCGATTGAGACGAGGATCGGGAGTTTTCGCATCGGGATATCAAAACGCCGGTGGGGCGGGCGTCCTTTCGCTGGATTCGCAGGGAACGCGCGGACGGCTTTCTTCATCGTGGTGACCCCGGCAGATCCGTGGGTGGCGTGGGGGCTTGTGACCGGATTTTTCCTGCCCGATCGGGTAGGCAAGATTCCCCCGCCTCGCGGCGTATCCGGATGGGGCATCCCCTACGTTTCATGAAACATGCAATATCCCTCGCTTCGGCGACCACGCTGCTCTTCGTGGCGGCCTTTGCTCCCGCCGCGGAAACCCAGCAGGCTTCGAAACCCATCGTCGCGCCGGAGGAAATCACCGCCGGGCCTTTCAAACCGACCGACGAATCGCTGGCTGCCTATCAGTGTCCGGACTGGTTCCGCGACGCCAAGTTCGGCATTTGGTCGCACTGGGGACCGCAGGCCGTGCCGCGCGAGGGCGACTGGTACGCCCGCGGCATGTATGAGAACACCACCTATGACCGGAAGACCGGCAAGCCCGGGGCGCGGAACCGCTACAACGAATACCATCTCGAACATTTCGGACATCCCTCGAAGTTCGGATTCAAGGACATTATCCCGCTGTGGAAAGCCGAGCGCCTTGATGCCGACCAACTGATGGCGCTCTACAAGAAGACCGGCGCGAAATACTTCGTCAGCATGGGCACCCATCACGACAACTTCTTCCTCTGGGATTCGAAGATCCACCGCTGGAATGCCGCGAAGATGGGGCCGATGAAGGATGTCGTCGGGCTCTATCAGCAGGCGGCGAGGAAGCAGGGGCTGAAGTTCGGTGTTTCCGAACACCTCGGTGCCAGTTTCACCTGGTTCCGCACCGCCCACGGCTCCGATGCGGAGGGGCCGATGAAGGGCGTGCCCTACGATGGCGGCGACCCGCAATACCAGGATCTCTATCATAAACCCCGCGCCGCCGGGGACGACCAGTGGCTGACCAACAACCCCGCCGACCAGCGCCGGTGGTTCGAGTGCATCAAGGAGCTGGTGGACAACTATCAGCCGGACCTGCTCTACTCGGACAGCGCCATGCCCTTCGGCGATGTCGGCCGCTCGATGATCGCCCATCTCTACAACGCCAGCGCGGCGCGCAACGGCGGAAAGGTGGAGGCGGTTTACACCTGCAAGGAGGACGCCAAGGGCAAATGGGTGCGCGACATCGAGCGCGGCGTGGCGGATGCGATCCGCCCCGAGCCATGGCAGACGGACACCTCCATCGGCGACTGGTATTATCGCCGCGGTCAGAAATACATGACCTCGGGCGAGGTGGTCCGCATGCTGACGGACATCGTCAGCAAGAACGGCAACCTGCTGCTCAACGTGGTGCAGACGCCCGAGGGCGATCTGGAGAAGGATGTGCTAGATATCCTCGATGGCATCGGCAACTGGCTCGCACTCAACCGCGAGGGAATCTACGGCACCCGTCCGTGGAAGGTCTTTTGCGAAGGTCCCGGCTGCGCGGCGCAGGAGAAGGGCCGCTTCGGCGGACTCAAGGATGTGCCAAGCAAGCCCTTCACCGCGGAGGATTTCCGCTTCACCACCTCCACGGATGGCGGCAAACTCTATGCTTTTTGTTTCGGCGTGCCGGAAAAGGTATTCCGCATCGTTTCGCTTGGGATGGAATCCAAGCTGAATGAAAAGGCCATCGCCGCCGTGGAAATCCTCGGCAGCACGGAGAAGGTAGCATGGAGACAGGAGGCCGGCGCGCTCGTGGTCTCCAAACCCGCCGTCATTCCGAACCAGGAAGCCACTGGCATCAGGGTGACATTCAAACCTTGACGCGCATCTCTCATGATCCTTCGACATCACCATCTCCGGCAGACATTCCTGGTGTTTCTAGCAACCGCTCCGTTGCTGGCTGCGGACTCGCTTGACGACACCTTCCACAATCCTCCTCCCGACGCCCGTCCGCGGGTGATGTGGATGTGGATGGGCAGCAACGTTTCCAAGCCCGGCATCACGCAGGATCTGGAGGCGCTCAAGGAAGCGGGATTCGGCGGGGCGATGATGTTCGCCTTGTCCGACATCTGCACGCCGTGGGCCTGCACGATCGGCAAAAGCCCGACTCCCGGGCTGGTCGCCTTCACCGATCCCTGGTGGAAAATGGTGCGTCACGCCGCGGAGGAATCGCAGCGTCTCGGCCTCGACTTCGGCATGGGAAACTGCCCTGGCTATGAGACGAGCGGCGGTCCCTGGATCACTCCGGAGCTTTCCATGCAGGAGATCGTCTGGTCCCAAACGGCGGTCAAGGGACCCGTCCATGTCGGGCGGAAGCTGGAGCGGGCGAAAGTCGATCCGCGGGCGAATCAGATGTTTCCGTTTTTCAATCCGGCGACGGGTGTTTTGGAAAAACCCATCGTCAAGGAACGGCAGAGTTTCTATCGGGACATCGCGGTGCTGGCCTTGCCCGCCGCCGGAAATGTCGCGAAGGACCAGGTGATCGATCTTTCCAAAAGCATGGGTGCGGACGGCGAGTTGCAATGGCAGGTTCCGGAAGGCGAGTGGATCATCTATCGCTTCGGATATACGACCAAGGGCAAGCTCGTCCAGCCCGCGCAGTGGGAGGCGCAGGGACTTGAGTGCGACAAGATGAACAAGGAGGCGGTGGTCTTCCATCTGAACCACGTGCTCGCGGATGTGAGGAAGCATCTCGGTGATCTGGTGGGCAAAAGTTTCACCAACCTGCACTTTGACAGCTACGAGGCGGGCGTGCCGAGCTGGACGCCCCGGATGCGTGAGGAATTCAACACCCGCCGCGGATACGATCTCGTTCCATGGCTTCCGGTGAAGGCGAAGCGCGTCATCGGCAGCGACGCGGAGAGCAAGAAGTTCGAGAACGATTTCAGCAGCACGATCTCCGATCTCTATCGGGATGTGTATTATCCCACGCTTAAGAAAATGCTCAACGAGGCGGGGCTCGATCTTTCCTCCGAGCCCTACGGCGGTCCATGGAAAATCGAGGAGGTTGTGCCTCAGCTCGATCGCGTGCTCACCGAGTTCTGGACGAGCGGGGATCAATTCAAGCCCTATGGCGGACGCGGACTGTTGGAGCGGGCGGCGTGGGCTTCCGGCAAGCGGATCATCGAGGCGGAAGCGTTCACGGGAAAGCCGGAGATCAGCCGTTGGAACGAGACGCCGGCGTCGCTCAAGCGCGATGGCGATTCGTCGTTCATCGCGGGGGTGAACCGGCAGATGCTGCATCAATTCGCACAGCAGCCGTGGGGCGACACCTACAAACCGGGCGTGACGATGGGCCAGTGGGGCACGCATTTCACCCAGAACCAGACATGGTGGCAGCCGGGAAAAGCATGGGTGTCCTACCTCGCGCGCTGCCAGGCCTTGTTGCAGTGGGGCGGGATCGTGGTTCCCGGAAAGGTCGCTGATTTCAAATCCGGCAGCCCGCAGCTCCGCGCGATTCACCGCCGCGGTCCGGAAGGTGATGTGTATTTCCTGGCGAACCAATCGATGGATCCGGTGAAGGCCCGCTGCGAGTTCGCGGTATCGGGCAGGCAGCCGGAGCTGTGGAATCCGGTCACGGGCACGTCGCGGGATCTAACTGAGTTTGAAAACAACGCCGCGGGAATGTCCATCCCGCTGGAGTTTGCTCCGGCGGAAAGTTGTTTCATCGTCTTTCGCAAGCCCGCCGCGGCACCGCGGGCGCGGGCGAATTTTTCCGCAATCGTGCCGGTGTCCGAGGTGACGGGCCCTTGGCAAGTGCGTTTCGATCCGGCATGGGGCGGGCCGGACCAACCGGTGGTTTTCGATTCACTGGTCGACTGGACGCTCCGCCCGGAAGCAGGGGTGAGGTATTTCAGCGGCACGGCGGTTTACTCGCAGACGTTTGAGTTCGCGGGCGCTCTATCAGGCGGGCGGCTGGCGCTCGATCTCGGCACGGTGCGGCATCTCGCCCGGGTAAGAATCAACGGCCGGGATCTCGGCGTGGTCTGGACGGCTCCGTGGCGGGTGGATGTGCCGGACGGCTTGCTGAGGCCCGGCGCGAACGAACTGGTCATCGAGGTGACCAATGTCTGGGCGAACCGCCTGATCGGCGACGAGCAGGAACCCGATGATTGTCTGTGGACTCCCGGTCCGCGTGGCAACGGCCGATTTCTCAAGGAGTTTCCGGATTGGCTCGTGAACCGGAAACCCCGCCCGTCGAAGAGGCGGCTCACGTTCACGACGTGGAACTATTTCACCAAGGACTCGCCGCTCACGCCGAGCGGGCTGACCGGCCCCGTGCGTATCATGCGGCACGACTGGACGCCGCGTCCTTGAAATGGAGGCTTTCCTCCCGTCTCGAATGAGCCATCTTCGGGGGAGCGAGTGAATTTCCACATGCAGAAATCCCGATCACACCGCATGTGCTTGTTGCTTGTCCTTTTTCAAGGACTTGCGGTTTTTGCCCGTGCGGAGCCGCAACCGCTGACGAGCGTGGCGCAGATCCGCTCGCTTTCGCGGGAGGAGGCGGCCAAGGCGCTGCCGGTGCGCTTGCGTGGTGTGGTGACCTGGCAGGACTCGGACCCGATGCCCGCGTTCTTCGTGCATGATGGCGGGTGGAACATCTGGGTCGCGCGCGCCATCGCTCAGGAGCGGATGATCTGGCAGGGCGGGGGGCTTCCGGCCCAAAACTGCGAGGTGGGGGCGCTGGTGGAAATCGAGGGGGTGACCGATGCCGGTGGCTACGCGCCTTGTGTGCTGCCTGTGCGTTTCAAGAGGGTGGGTTCCGGCCCGCTTCCGGAGGCGCGGCGCCTGCCTCTGGAGCGGCTCTTATCAGGCAGTGAGGACGGCCAGCGGGTGGAGGTGGAGGGAGTGGTGCGGGAAATCTCCCCGCCGGACGAGTTTGGCGACTCGAAGGTCATGATGATGGTGGACGGACATCCCTGCCGGGTCGCTTCCGAGCACGGCCGGGAACTGGATGCCGCGAAACTGGTGGATGCGCGGGTGCGGGTGCGGGGCCTGCTCGTGCCTTTGCCGAATCTCCGCGCCGAAGTGGCGGGCCTGCGGATGAATGTGATGGGTGCCGGGGATTTCGAGGTGCTCGAAGCCCCGCCGGCCGATCCCTTTCTAGCCCCGAGGGTGTCGCTGAACCGCTTGCTGCCCTTTTCTCCGGACGCGAAATCCTATCATCGCAAGGTCACGCAGGGCGTCGTGACGCTCGCGGTGCCCGGCGAGTTCTTTTTCCTGCAAGAGGGATCTAGCAGTGTGCGCGTGCAGTCGGAAACCGCCGATGTGCGGCCGGGTGATCAGGTGGAGGTGGCGGGGTTCATCGATACCTCCCACACGCTTGCCGCGCTCATCGGCGCCATCGTCCGGCCGCTGGGCCGCACCGAGGTTCCCGCGCCGGTGAATGTCACGGTGGACCGGATCCTGCATCCGGATTTCCGCAGCGTGTATGAGAAAGTGGCCGATGCGGATTTCAGCGGCCGGCTGGTGCGATTCCCCGGCAAGCTGGTGAGGATCGAGCGCCGGGAAATGGACCAGCCGCCGGCCTTGTTCATCGCCTCCGAGGGCTATGTGTTCCCGGCGTTTCTGCCGGCGTCGGATCTGAAGATGCCGGAAAACTGGGTGGAGGGAGCGGAGCTGGAACTCACCGGGGTGTCCGAACTGGATTTCAAGGAAGACGCGACCACCCAGGGGTCCATCTCCATCAACGGCTTCCGGCTTTGGCTGCGTTCGCCGCGGGATGTCCGCGTGCTTTCGGTGCCTTCCTGGTGGACACCGCAGCGGCTGACCATGGCTTTGTTAGGCGTGGCGGCGGTGCTGGTGCTGGCGATGGTGTGGAACGTCGCGCTGCGGCGGCTTTTGATGAAACGCAGCCTGCTGCTGGAGGAGGTGATGCGCGAACACCGGAACTCCGAGCTGGAGTTTCAAGGAGCCCAACAGGAGCGGAGGCGGTTGGCGAGCGATCTGCATGACGGCCTCCAGCAGTTGATGGCGGGAGCCGCCTATCGGGTGGAGGCCGCCGTCGCCCATCTGGGGCAGATCCCGCCGGTGGTCGAGGAGCAGCTCACCGCGGCCCGCCGGGCGCTGGTGCGCTCGCAAGTGGGCTTGCGCGAGGCTTTGTGGGGCTTGCAACACATGGAGGAGGATGCGGATGACTTCGTCGCGCTGTTGCGCCACGCGGTGGGGACGGTCGAGCATTGGCCGGCGGGTGCGGTTGAAGTGACCTGCCACGGCGAGCCGTTTCCCGTCTCGCGCAAGGTGATGGGCAGCCTGCTGCTGCTGATGCAGGAAACGGTTGGAAATGCTTTCAAACACGGTGCCGCCGGACAAGTCCGGGTTTCGCTCGTTTATGACCCCGAGTTTCTGGAAATGCGGATCGATGACAATGGCTGCGGATTTTCTCCAGACCACGTGCCTGGTCCCAAGGCGGGGCATTTTGGCTTGGAATCCCTGCGCCTGCGCATGAAGTGGCTGGGAGGAAGTGTCGAGATCCGAAGCTCGCCGGGCGAAGGAACCCGCGTCACCTGCACCCTGCCCAAACCGCTCGCGCTGGCCGCCGATCCTCCCGGCAACTATGGCGGCCATCCAAACGGGCGGAAGGATTGACTGTCACCCGCTATATCATGTTTATTCATCAGCCATGACTTCTGAAAAACCCCTTCGATTGCTCATCATCGACGACCACGCGGTCGTCCGTGAGGGGCTGGAAGCGATGCTCGGAGCGGTCTCCGGTTTCGAGCGCATCGCGACGGCAGCATCGACCGAGGAGGCGCTGCCCGTTTGTGAGAGTCTTCGCCCGCATGTCGTGCTGCTGGACCTGCGCATGCCGGGCAGCGATGGATTCAACGCCCTTGAAATCATCCGCCAGCGCTGGCCGGAGATCCATGTGTTGATTCTATCCGCCAGCGCCACGGTTTCCGAGGTGCAGCTTGCCCGCAGGAATGGCGCGGCCGGCTACCTGAGTAAATCCGCCGACCGTGCGACCTTGATGGGGGCGATCCGGAGGGTTGCCAGTGGAGGTTTGGTGTTCTCCCAGGAAACCACGCCTTCCGCGTCGTCACCCGTGACTTTGAGCGCCCGCGAGCTGGAAGTGCTTAGGCATCTGGGCCGCGGTTTGTCCAATCTGCAACTCGGGCAGGCGCTCGGCATCAGCCCGGAAACCGTGAAGAGCCACGTTAAGGCGATCTTCCACAAGCTGGATGCCACCGGCCGTGCGGAGGCTATTTCGCGGGCTTACGAGTTTGGATTGCTCAGCATCGACCGATGAGTTCCCTCCCACAGAATCCCCCGTGCGGGGGATAGTCGGTAATTTCGGGCGGCCTAGAATCGGATTCGCTCATGATCAGGACCCACGGCGGCTTCCGGATTGCACCGCCCGGTGGTTCTCCGAAATGAGGTTGATCCCTGACACTCTACATGGCGCCAAACCTCCAACATCCGCCCGGATTTTCCATTCGTGGAAATCGAATCCTCGATTCCGCCCGGAGGTTCTCGTCCTGGATCGCAGCCGCCGTCCTTGGCATGCAAGCCGTCCACGCCGAAACCACGGCCGAACAGGTTTTTCGAAATCCGCCAACCTCCGCGCGTCCGACCGTCATGTGGATGTGGATGGGTTCCAACATCACGCGCGAAGGCATCACGCGCGACCTTGAGACCCTCCGCGATGCCGGTCTCGGCGGCGCGCTCATGTTCAGCCTTGCCGATACCACCACGCCCTGGCCGCGCGCCATTGCCAAGGCGCCCACCCCCGAGGTGGTCGCCTTCACCGCGCCGTGGTGGAATCTCGTCCGTCACGCGGCCATGGAGTCGCGCCGGCTGGGCCTTGATTTCGGCATGAGCAACTGCCCCGGCTATTCAAGTAGCGGCGGCCCTTGGATCAAACCCGAGCACGCGATGCAGGAGGTGGTCTGGTCAGAAACACGGGTGGCAGGTGGTAAGGAATTTTCCGGCCAACTTCCGCGCCCCGCTCCGGACCTGCGCGGCATCCAGCGCTATCCCGTGTGGAATCCGGAAAACGGCAAACTCGAACGCCCCGAACACCCGGAACGCCGGTCGTTTTTCCGCGACATCGCGATGCTCGCCTTGCCGGCGAAAGGGCCGGTCGCCCTCGATCAGGTGATGGATCTGACAAAACGTGTCGGTGCCGATGGCCGGCTCAGGTGGACCGCGCCGCCCGGCGAGTGGATTCTCTATCGCTTCGGCCACACCGTCATGGGACCGATGCAGCAGCCGCCGCAATGGCAGGCGAACGGATTTGAGTGCGACAAACTCAGCGCCGAGGCGGTCGGGTTCCATGTGAACCACATCATCGAGGACGCGAAGCCCCACGTCGGCGGGTTGTTCGGCAAGGGATTCAATTTCTATCACTTCGACAGCTACGAGTCGTGGATGCCGCGATGGACGCCGCGCATGCGCGAGGAGTTCCGCGCCCGCCGCGGCTATGATCCGATCCCGTTTCTGCCCACCCTCGCCAAGCGCGAGATCGGCGGCCGCGCCCGCACCGATGCCTACAACGAGGACTTCAAACTCACCGTCGCCGACCTGTTCCGTGAGAATTATTTTCCGGTCATCGCCCGCCAACTCCGCGCGGCCGGACTCCGGTTTTCCTGCGAACCCTACGGCGGCCCGTGGAAGATCCCCGAGGTCACGCCGCATGTGGATCGCCTGCTGACGGAGTTCTGGACCCACGGGGGAAATTACCACCGCTCCGGCCACCTGTTGGAAACCGTACAATCCGGGATGGCCGCCGGATTCAATCCCATCGAAGCGGAGGCCTTCACCGGCCAGCCGGATGTCAGCCAATGGTCGGAGACTCCGGCGTGGCTCAAATCCATCGGCGACGAGGCGTTCTGCGATGGCATCAACCATCTCGTGCTGCACCGCTACACCCACCAACCCTGGGGCGACCGCCACAAGCCCGGTGTCGCCATGGGCCGCTGGGGCACGCACTTCGACCACACCCAGACCTGGTGGGAACCGGGCAAGGCGTGGATCGCCTATCTAACGCGCTGCCAGGCGCTGCTTCAGTGGGGGGAGCCTGCTCCGGCAGACGCGCCCGCCGTTTCATTCAAGGTCATCGGTGGGCAACCCAAGCTGCGCGCCATTCGTCGCAAAGACGGATCCAGCGACGTTTTCTTCGTGGCCAACCCCGCCCGCGCGGCGGGCTCGGCCCGGGTCCGTTTTCCGGTCGCCGACCGCCAACCCGAACTCTGGCAGCCCGTCACCGGCACGATGCGTCCGTTGTCCGGTTTTCGGGTGGTCGATGGGTGTGTCGAACTGGATCTGGAGTTCGCGCCGTCCGAAAGTTTCTTCGTGGTGTTCCGCTCTGCCATCGCAGCGGAAGCCCGGCCAGCGGGCGTCTCGGATTTCCCGGTCTTGAAACCCGTCGGACTGCTGGATATCGTGAAATGGACCGTGGCCTTCGATCCCGCGTGGGGTGGTCCTGCCAGTGCGGACTTTGATCGCCTCGTTGATTGGAAGGACCACTCCGATCCGGGAATCAAATACTACAGCGGCACCGCCACCTACACCACCACCTTCACGGCGGATGGCAGCCTCAAGTCCGGAAGCCGCCGGATCTGGCTCGATCTCGGCGAGGTGCGGGATATCGCGGCGATCCGACTCAACGGTCGCGACCTCGGAGTGGTCTGGACCGCGCCATGGCGGGTTGATGTCACCGAGGCCCTGCTCGCCGGTGACAACCGCCTGGAAATCCGCGTCACCAACTGCTGGGCCAACCGCCTCATCGGCGACGAACAACAGCCCGCCGACTGCGAATGGAACAAGGGCGACATGGGCTTCGGTGGCCCGCTCAAGACATTTCCCGACTGGGTGCTCAACGATCGGCCGCGCCCCTCCAAAGGACGATACACCTTCACGACTTGGAACTACTTCACCGCGAAATCGCCGCTTCTCCCTTCGGGGCTGCTAGGTCCGGTGGCGATCCTCACATCGCCATGAAAGCGTCGTGCCGCCAGCATGGTTCGTCCGTGATGTTGAAACCTGATACTTTGACGCGTTTCGCAGTCTGTTGGAAACCCCTTCGCCGCATCCTGCTTCTGGCTCCCCTGGCCCTGGCATGTTTCGCGGAGGACGTCGAACGCTCGCCGGCCGACGCCTACGGTGGCGGGAATTCGGCTCCCCAGCCGCTCACCCCCGAAGCCGCGAGGGAGGTTTACAAAATCCCCGTGCCGATCGCGCCCGGCCCTTTCGATGGAACGTGGCAATCATTCACGGCGGACAAATTGAAAGCCGAGCCCGATTGGTGGCGCGAAGCAAAAGTAGGCGTTTGGTTCCATTGGGGACCGCAAAGCATGGGCCGCAACGGCGACTGGTATGCGCGCTTCCTCTATCAACAGCCGCCGGAAGGCCGCAAGGGGCGTGCGAACAACCGCTTCATGCATGACCAGCATGTGAAACGCTTCGGCCATCCGTCGGAGTTCGGCTACATGGACGTGCTCAACGCATGGAAGGCCCCCGACTTTGATCCGAAGAAACTGATGGATCTCTATGCCGCGTGCGGCGCGCGCTACATCCTGGTGCAGGGCGCGCATCACGACAATTTCGACCTTTGGAATTCCGCCCATCAGCCGTGGAACTCGGTCAGGATCGGGCCGAAGCGGGACATCGTCGGCGAGATGTTCGCGGAGGCGCGCCGGCACAAGTTCCGTGTCGGCATGGCCTTTCACGCCGATTACTCGCTCTGGTGGTACCAGCCCGCGTTCGGCAGCGACAAGACCGGCCCGAAAGCGGGCGTGCCCTATGACGCCGCCATCCGCACCAAGGCGACCGGAAAAGGAAAGTGGTGGGACGGACTCGACCCGGAGGATCTTTACGGCATCGACCTCCAGGCCGAGGCCTTGCCGGGGAAGAACCTCCGCGATGGATTTTTTCGCCCGTTCGTGACATCTTCATCCACCCGGAGACCCGGGAGTATGCAAAAGCCTATTGCCTGAAATGGTTCAACCGGCTCAAGCAGTTCGTGGACGATTACGATCCGGATTTCATTTACACCGACGGCACCGAACCCTTCACCGGACGCGGCACCGCCAAGGGCGTGATCAGCGATGCGACGCCTAAAGTGGTTTCGCATATGTATAATAAACGATTTGCGAAGAACGGGGGGAAAGTCGATTGCATGGCGGTCATCAAGGGTGGCCCGGTTCTACCAGGCGTGGCGTCGCCGCGCGAGAACGGATACACCGGAGCGATCATCCGCACGCCGTGGGTCTGGGAGGACACCGTGGGCGAGTGGTTTTTCGAGGACAACACCTTCTACAGCGCTCGACCGATGGTGCTACAAATGATCGAAGCCATCTCGCGCGACGGCAATTTCAACATCAACATCAGTCTCACTCCGGAAGGTGCGCTCGAACCGGGCGGTGAAAGAATGTGGCGGGAGTTCGGTGCGTTTCTCAAGACCAACGCCGCCGCGATCTACGGCAGTCGCGCGTGGAAGGTGCTTGGCGAGGGCCGCATGGCGAAAAACCGCAAGGGAATCGAGGAACTGGTGACTTTCCCCCGGTCGGGCATCCTGCCATCGCATGACAAGTTCCGAATGACCACCGAAGACATCCGCTTCACCGAGGGTAAGGACGGCACCATCTACGCTTTCGTCATGACCCTGCCCAAACCCGGCGGAGAGCTTCGAATCAAGTCTCTCGGCACGGACGCCAAACTTCTTGAAAAGGAAGTGGCTAATGTTTTTCTGCTAGGCTCCGAGGACAAGATTTCATGGAAACGAGCCGCGGACGGCCTGTCTGTCCGATGCCCCGAATCCCTGCCATCCGGTTTCGCGGTGGTATTCCGCATCACCGTGCGCTGACATCGCCTGGCAAACCCATCAAGGAAACCCCTTTGCACTCATGATCTCACGAAACCCCATGATCGGAGCGTTTCTCGCGCTTGCCCAGGCTGCTCTCACGACAATCGGCCATGCCCAGGAGCCGGTTCAGGCGGGCCTGCTCGCGGGACAATCCAACATGGACGGAAACGTTCCCATCGCATTGCTTCCACCGGAGCTCCGGCAGCCGCCGGCAAAAGTCGGCCTGATAGATCGCGGTCTGGCTGCCCGGATCGCGGGGGGCGAGCGGTTCGGTCCGGAAGTGGCGTTTGCCGCGACGGTCGCCGCCGCCAGGCCGGCGGACGAATTCCTCCTCGTAAAGCGGGCGATGGGTGGCACCTCGCTGGCGGGTTGGGCGCCGCAGTGGGACGAGTCGCGGCTGGCTTCGAAATACGATACCGCCGCCGGACCGATCTATCGGAAGCTGCTTGAGGATCATGCGGCAGCGATCAAGGGCCGACCCGCCCGCCTCACCGGAGTGCTCTGGATGCAGGGGGAAAGCGACACACGCTACCCGGCTCTCGGACCGGACTATTTCGAGAATTTCAAGACACTGATCACCGCGTTCCGCCGTGATCTCCATGCCCCCGGACTCCCCTTCTTTTTCGGGCGGGTCAACATGCCGGCCGACGCCACCGAGGATGATAAAAAAACGATCAAGTTTCCCTACATCCAGCAGGTGCGGGCGGCCCAGGAGCGGGCGGCCCACGAGATTCCGGGTGTTTTCCTCATCGAAACCGACGACCTAGGCAAGCAGGCCGACGGGATTCACTATGACGCCGCTTTGCCGAGGCGTGGCTTAAAACGGTGCGGCAGGAACCGCAACTCCCGCCGGCGGAAGTGCTTTCGGTTGCTGGCCGTCCGGCGTTTTTAATCGCTGCCAAAGGCGAAGTGGCAGGAAAACCGAAGCCCTGGGTCTGGTATGCGCCGACCCTGCCCAAGCTGCCCGGCGCGGAAGAACGCTGGATGTTCGCGAAATTCCGCGAGTTTGGCATCGCCATCGCCGGCATCGACGTGGGCGAATCCTACAGGAGTCCTGCGGGTCGGGAGTTGTTCTCGAAGTTTTACGCGGAGATGACGGAAAAGCGCGGGTATTCCCGCAAGCCCGTCATGGTGGGTCGCAGCCGCGGCGGTTTGATGAATCTTTCCTGGGCGGCTGAAAATCCAGCCAAGGTCGCGGCCTTCGCCGGCATCTATCCAGTTTGCAACCTCGCCAGCTATCCCGGTGTGGCCAAGGCGGCCGCGGCCTATCAAATGACTCCGGAGGGCCTGCAAGCCTCGCTCGTCAGCCAGAATCCGATCGAGCGTCTGAAACCGCTCGCAATGGCCGGCGTGCCGATGTTCGCGATCCACGGCGACAACGACGTGGTGGTTCCCCTTGACGCAAACTCGGGATTGTTGAAGTCGCGTTATGAGGCCCTTGGAGGATCGGTGCAACTCGTCGTTTCGCCGGGGCAGGGACATAACCTTTGGGAAGGATTTTTCCGATGTGGGGAACTCGTGGATTTCGTCGTCAGCCACGCCAATCCTTGAAGGTGCGGCCCGGGGTTGCGACTCACTTTCCAACGGTGGAGAAAGTGACCTCGACAGTTGCTTCTTTCACCGGATCGCGGAGCTTGAGGCCGATGCGTGTGAACGGCGGGGCACCGAGCTCCTCGACTTCTGTTTGTGATAGTTCAAAGCCTGCGGGCGTGGTGACTTCTGCGAGCAGCTTTTTGCCGGATTCCGTGAACTCCAGGGTGTTCGGGCCGGTTTGTTGAATCTTCCAGCGGGTGCTGAGCGCGATCTCGAAGGCGGATGGTTTGCTGAAAATGACGTGATCTTCGATGCGAAGGTTACCGCCTCCTGCTCGGGTGTAGGTCATGGTGCGTGTGAGTTTTTCCAACGCTGGCACATCGTAGGCGGACGTCAGATCGATTGAAATGCGGTCCTCGTCGTAGCTGAAGTGGGTTTCTATCACCTTGGGTTTGATCGTGGCGGCGTCGATCTGGAGCTGGCCATCCACCACCGGCACCGGATGGCCGAAGGAGTTGAGGATTTGCCGTTCATAGCGATTCGGGCCGAAGGTCCGGTTGTCGTAGGCATGGGGGCCGCCCGGATCACCGACCGGCTGCGAGCCATCGAGCGAAATGACGAAGGAACCGATATCGTTGTGACTGTGACTGCCATTGCCGCCGGCTTTGATGGCCGCGGACATCCTGCTGGTAGATCGGTCGCCCGGGCGGCAGACCAGCACACCAACCTCGTCGAAATACGAGCGCAAACCGGAATCCGGCGGAAGGGACTCGGGTTTTATCCGCGCCGGAGTCTCGGTTAGAAACTGCCAGGCCAGGCTTTTGAGACCGGATGCGGGCGCGGCTCCGGCAGCCCGCGGGGCGATGCCGAATACCCGGTTGCCATAGCCTACCAGTTCAGGGTTCATTTTTGTAGCGGCGCGGCAGTCGGCGAAGGGCGGGACATCGCCTGCGGGAAAGGCGATGCGGCTGCCGAAAAGCGCCATCAGCCGGGTCTTGGGACGGTCGAACAGATCGATGCGGCCCCCGGTGGCGTCCGCCGTGATTTCCCGCAGCGCCACGAAGCAGCCAAAGCCATAGAGCCAGTAGCCGGGCCCCTCCTCGCAGTATCCATCATCCGTGAATCCATTGATGAAGTATTGGGAATAGTGTTCACCGGCAGCGAGAAAGACCGCTCGTTCATGGCGGTCCGGAAGCACCGTCCGGGCGGCACCCACCACGCCTGCCAGGCAGACGGAGTTCCAGTTGTTGGCGACGGGTTTCGCCTTGTCGCCGAGCCACCAGTGGCCTTCGCCGGATTGCAGGCTCCTTTTCACGGGGGCGAAGATGCGTTGATTCAGGGCATCCACCACCCTGGCCCGCAGGTCCGCGGGAATCCGATCGTCCAACAGATACAAGGTCTGTGCGAGATCCGCCGCAAGCGCGGCAGCCCGCAAGTCGACCGTGGATTTCTGCTGATGAAAATTCTCCATGCCCCAATCGTGGGCGGGCAGGGTCCATGCGGGTTCTGCGACATAGGCCGCGAGTATCTGATGGAGAAGCGGCAGGAAGCGTCCCTTGTCCTCAAGGCATTCGGCGGTGACAAGCGGTTCAAGCCAGGCGGAGCGCGCGCGGATCATGGCCTCGCCCGGCGGCCTGCGGCCGGTTTTCGAGTAGTCCAGATACAACTCGTCGCTCCATGCCGGGAAGCTTTGTGTTAGCAAGGGGCCGGCGCGGAGTGCCACCTCGTTGGTGCGCGCCAATGTGGCCGGAAGACTCCAGAAATCGCGGTCGGTGATCGGCCTGCCAAAGCCGGACGGGGAGGATGGCAGCATTCGCTCGATGGCGGCGATGCGTTTTTGGGAGAGTTCCGCGTAGTTTGTCCCGCCATGACCAAGAGTTCGACATGCGATCAAAACGAGAAGCATCAGGGAAAGGGGTTTCATGGTCGACAGTCCTTCTCCTACGACTCGCGAATGTTGGGACTTTCTTCCGATTCGGAGGAGGCCAGATGGAAGGGGCTTGTCCTACCTGATTGGATAGGTGGAATCGGGATGGATTTCATCCGTTCCCCGCATTAAAACCGCCTTTTGGAATTCCCATGAACGTCGCCACGTCTCTCGCTTCCATGGCCTTCGCCGCACTGATGGCAGGTCAGGTCTTTGGTGCGCCGGAAAGTCCGCACGCTGCGGACGCAATGATCTTGCGGCGCGTCGCCGGTGCGGTGGTGACGCAAACCACCCGCCGGATGGTGGACGGCCGCACGGGCCGGACCTTCATGGCGAGCGGGGAGCTGGAGCCCGCGGCCGAAATCAGGATCGAGAGCAAGTTCAACGCGTGGTTCTATCAGACATGGCTGCTGGCTGATGGCATGCGCCGCACCGCCGGGGTGCTGGACGAACCGGCGTTCCGCAACTACGGCGAGCGCAATCTGGATTTCATTTTCCAACACATGGCGTTCTTCGAAAAGCAGCACGCCGCGGGAATGCGGATGGCTCCCGTCGGCGATGGCCAGTTGTCCCCGATCGGCTTCTATTTCAAAATCGACGCGCTGTGGCATACCGGTCTCGCACCGCTGGTGATGGAACGTCATGCCGAAACGAAGGACCCTAGCTACGAGCCCTATCTGGCGCGCGTGGCGAAGTTTCTCGAAACCCGCCCGCGATTCGAAGACGGAGTGTTTTACCGCGCCGGCAAGGGCATGATGACGGATGACCCGTTCATGACGGTGCCGTTCCTGCTGCGTAAATGGCAGGCAGGCGGCGACGCGCGGGACCTCGACGTGGCGATCGCCCAGATTCTTGGAACCCATGAACGCTTGTTCGATCGGGAACGGGGATTGTTACTGCACCTCTGGGATTTGAAGACGAAACAACCGACCGGGGTTTTCTGGGGACGTGGCAACGGCTGGATGGTTCTGGCGCATGCGGAGTTGCTGGCGACGATGCCCCGCGGGCATCCGCGCCGTGCCGAAGTGCTCGCCGCCTTCGTGCGGCACATGGATGGCATCCGGCGTTGTCAGGACGCGGCGGGCGGCTGGCATCAGGTGCTCGATCATCCGGAATCCTGGATCGAGACCTCATGCACGGGCATGTTCGTTTACGGACTCGCGCGCGGACTGAGCGAGGGATGGCTGGATGCCTCGTTCGCCGGATCCGCCCGCAAGGGCTGGGAGGCGCTGAAAACGAAAGTCACCGCGGACGGGGACCTCGTCGATGTCTGCGGTTCCACCGATGTCGGCGACCTGGCATTCTACCTGAACCGCCCGCGCCTTCAGGGCGACCTGCACGGTTTTGGCAGTTTTCTGCTCGCCGGAGCCGAAATCATCCGCATGCGCACTGCCGCTCCAGATCGTATTTTGTCGAAACTGCCTGCCGACGTGAAAGTCACTCATCCGGCCGGTAGTCCTTTGAAGGACGCCCTGCTGCCGGTTCCGGAAACCGCGATTTTCAAGATGGACGGCTATTACCTGTGGGACCCGTCAGTGATCAAGGTCGGCGACACCTATCACTTGTTCGCCTCCCGCTGGCCGGTGACCGCCGAACGCATGAAGGGATGGACGAAAAGTCACGTGATCCGGGCGACCTCGAAGTCGTTGTTCGGCCCCTATCAATTTCAGGCGGTCGTCTTGTCCCCGGCCACGCATCCCTGGGCGACCCAGGCGGTCCACAATCCCAAGGTCATGAAGACCGGCGGCAGGTTCCTGATCTATCACCTGGGGATTCCCGGTTGGAAAACCGGATTCGCTTATGCGGATTCGATCGAGGGGCCGTGGAAACCGGTTCCGCAGCCGGTTCTATCCACCAACAACCCGGCCATCCTCGAGCGCGCGGATGGCAGCGCCTACGCGGTCGGGAAATTCAAGCCGAAGGAATTCAAGGACGGGAAATGGGACGCCTGCATGCAGGCCTTTGAAGCGGACACGATTGACGGTCCCTACAAGCTATTGGGCGGACCGTCGAACCGCCTTCCCAACGACTTCGAGCTGGAGGATCCCACGCTCTGGTGGGCCGGCGGCCGCTACAATGTCATCTGCACCGACTGGGAGGCCAAGGTCACGGGAATCGAGAAGGCCGTGGTCTACTACACTTCGAAGAACGGCGTGGATTACGAACTCGATTCCCGGATTCCCGTCTGGTCGCAGGATGATCCCTTACCACTTGCCAATGGTCAATTCATGAAGATTTCCGGAGTGGAACGGCCGCAGGTCTTTGTGGATGAAAAAGGCGCTGTGATCGCCCTGCTGGCATCGGTTTACCCTGCCGACAGGGAAAAGGATTCTAGTTTCATCGTAATCCGGCCGGTGGATCGGTTCGTCCTCGGAAACTGATCCGTCCCCGGTCAGCGTGGGCGTGAAGGTGGCGCGCTTTCGCTGAGCGCGCGCGGATGATCAGTCCGGCTTGAGGCCGAAGATGTCTCATGATTGCGGTCTCATTTGACGCTCCCGCCCCGGTTCCCGGGCATTCGTTTTTCCCCGACAAGAATCCCCCTGCGGGGGATAGGCAAAACTCCGGCATTTCCTGCGGTCACGGCGTCATCGTCCTCTTCCGTGGGGGGCTGAATGACGGTGATTTTATCACCCTCTCCAACAGCGGCAACTCCTGGGATGGTGAAACCCGGATCTTCGCCGGAAACAACGGCACCGGAGCCGGTCTCAAGCTCGGAATCGACAACGGCCTGCCCGCCACCACGACCATTGTCGCCGGAGGGAATTCCAGCAGCACTGGAAACATGTTCGATCTGAATGGTTTTGACCCGACCCTCAGCGGACTGACTAATCGTAATGGCGCGCTCCATATCGTCAACAATGGGGCATCCTCCTCCACCTTGACGCTGAACCCGACAGTGGATAGAGACGATTCCACGATTTTGGCCACCATGACCGCCATCGACAACACCGAGTCGGTCGGTGTCGTTGCCGGAGCCGCTTTTGACGTCAGCGCCCAGACCGGCTATGTCATGCCGTCAGGCAAGACCTTCACTCTCAAGCTAGGCGGCGCCGCTGCAGGCACCGCGGGAAAAATCAAGGCCACCGGACTGGATGTCGGCAACGCCACGGTCACGCTTGATCCTGTGACCACTCTCGACGACGTGGTTTTTATACTCGCCGCCCACACCGCGGCTTAGCTAACGGAAACTTGGTTCCTCTCCGTCAACACCATTCCCGGCTATACCATCGACTACGCCTATAACAGTGGCACCCAGATCGCCCTGGTTCAGGATACGGTGGCTGGCTACGCCTCGTGGACTGCCAAAGTGGAGTTCGGCCTCGCCCCCGCCGCTAAGGATTCCGGCGATGATCCCGGCAACGACGGCATGGACAACCTGCTCGAATTTGTCCTCAACGGCGATCCCTCGACCTCAGCCCCGTCGATCCTCCCGGCTTTGACCGTCACTGCCAGCGATTTCGAGTTCGTCTATCAACGCCGTGACAATTCGGTCATCCCGGAAACGACCCAGACTTTCGAATGGGGCGCAATCCTCGCCGCCTGGCCGGGGGCTGCGGTGGTGCCAGCTGCAAGCGGTCTGGTCCCGCCGGCCACCATCACCGTCAGCGCCGGCACGCCGGATGATGATGTGACCGACACGGTGAAAGTCAGCATTCCGAAAACCGAGACCGGCGTCGGTGGCAAACTCTTTGGTCGCCTTAATGTCGTCAAACCCTGAAGCAATCATCGATTTTGCCGCTGAAAGGAGCTGCTGGCTTGTGGAGTCCGTTCAATCGGTTTCTCAAGCTTAGCCCCGATGAGAGACGGTATGGAGATACGGTCGACCAAATTACTACCCGATCGAGCAGTAGTGTAAACAGTCGACATACGGCAGAGTTTTCTCAGTTCAATAGATTGAACGCCCCTGGCATTTTCATCATCGATCCGATCGGGTCGACAAACTTTACGGGTGGCGCCTCAAACTATGTCAGTATCAAACTCATCCGGTTCAGTCTATCATGAATACTCCACATCGCAAAAATGGTTTCACCTTGGTGGAACTCCTGGTCGTGATCACCATCATCGCCGTCCTTGCCGGTATCGTGCTCACGGTAACCCGCAAAGTCCGGACTTCGGCCAGCAAGGTTGCTGATATGCAACGACTGCGAAGTCTTTCCACGGCTACGATGGCTGCCGGAGCGGACAATGCGGGCAGACTGCCCTCGCTACACAGTGGCAGCTATGCTCCCTATTGGCTGGTTTCCCGATCAATCCTCGAAACCTATGGCATCACCAAGGAGGGCTGCTACGCTCCTACCCGGAACATCACCGGCGGCTGGCCTGATTACAAATGGTGGTATATGGATGCCACCGGCACTCCGGTCCATTATGTATATTTCGCGAATGACGGCAGCACGAAGACCAACAGTTGGTTTTCTCAAGGATCTGTCAGCAAGCCTGACAAAAAGGAGTATCGCGGCGGCATTCCCTACGACGAGATCATCCAGGACAAGACCAAGGCCTTCGCGCGCGGCATCACTGACGACGCGTGGTATCCGGTGCTATGGGCGGGACTTTGCCGCGATTATGGTGGCACGCGGGTCGGCGCCATCACGGAAAACGGAGATGTGCTTGGTTTGAATGTCATCTATCTCGACAGTCATGCGGAATGGATACCCATGAACAAGATGAAGGTGCGCTACACCTCAGGCAGTCTCGGCCTCCTTTGGTGACTTCATCAGATCCCGGCCCCGGTGCCGAATATGCCCTGGCATGAAACCCAAGCCACCCAACACAGGAAGTCCCTCGTGCGGGATTCCTGAAGCTTCAGCTTCGGGAATGGGGGCTTTCATGGGCCTGCTCATCGCAGTCCTTTTTTTGGCAATCCCGACCACCTCAGCGCGCGCCGATACTTATCAGTGGAACGGCGGGAACAGGGGCGTCTGGAGTGATTCCGCGAACTGGAATCCTTCCGGAACACCGGCGGGAATCACGGTGGGCCCCGCACCTGCCGGCGGAAAATTCAACCACCGCCTCAATGTCAACAACGGCGCGGCGAACACGTTGATCTAAGACTCGCCGCTCGGTGTCACGCTCCATGGCGGCACCAGCATCCGCCGACGGGTCGTCGGCAGTGGATCGGCCGGCAGCAAGCGCGTCCCTTCCCGGCGTCATTCCGGGCGGGGGGACTTTCGCCGGAAAAAATCCCCCCGGCGGGGGATGGGCAATTTTTCCTACAACCCTACATTGGGGACGTCTGATGTCCTAGCAACGAGCCTGTCGGTCGTTCCGTGATCTCTCCAACCCACGTTCCACAAATCCCAAAAATCACATCATGAAACCCAGATTCAGTTCCTTCTTTCCCGCCGCGCTCCCGATCGCGTTCGCCCTCGCTATGGGCACCGTCCACGCCGTCCCGCTCTACTGGGATGTTTCCGCCGCAAACAACCTCACGTCCGGAGCCGGCACTTGGGGCACGGATGCATTCTGGGCGACCACCTCGGGACCGTTGCTCGTTGCTCCCGGCGCATGGACCGATGGCAGCGACGCGTTTTTCCAAACCGGGGGTGCCAACACTGTGGCCATCGCCGCAGCAGGAGTTTCCGCCAACTCGGTGACGCAGACGACGACCAGCACCGCTACGACGATCAACAACACCGGCGGCGGCACCTTGAGCATCACCGGGTCGGGAGGCATCGTGAATAGCGGAAACACGACCTTCACCATCAATGCCCCCGTCAACTTGAATGGCGCGGCCACCTACACATTTCAGTCAACCAGCACCATCACCATGGGCGGTGCCATCGGGGAAACCGGCACGGCGGGTATCTCGAAGACCGGCAACAGCGTCCTGAACCTCAACGCGGCGAACTCCTTCAGCGGTGGGATCACCATCAACGCCGGCCGGATTTCAGTCGGCGCTTCCGGCAGTCTCGGATCGGACGCGATTGGCAACTCCGTCGCCGTGAGTGCCGGTGCCAACCTGACTCTTGCCGCCGCAGCCAATATCGGTGCCAGCCAAACCGTCAGCATCAGCAGTTCTTCCACTGGTCTTGGAGGAATTGGTGTCGGTTATGCGGGTTCGTTGCCAACGCTCGACACCACCGGCACCGGATCGGACGGTGGGGTGTTCGGTATTAATTTCACCGGAACCGCCGGGTTTTCCAGCCTCGCGACTCTCGATACGACTCTCAACGCTTTCGGCGGCTCGGGCCATTGGTATCTCGGTTCACAAACCACCGGCACCTTCGACGGAGCCACGCTCGCAGCGGCCAGTGACAGCATCTACCGTCTGGGCGGCGGAGGCGGCACATTGACGTTCAATCAGACCAATGTCATCACCGGAGTCAACGATCTTCAGATCGGTGCGAGCCTCACCAACGGTGGCGGCACCGTCGCGCTGACAGCGGCACAAAATTATACCGGCGCGACCATCGTCAGCGGAGGAACTTTGAAAGCCGGAAACGCAGGGGCGCTCGGCGATGCGACTACCCACACCACCGGCCTGACGGTCAACGGCTCGGGCATCTTTGACTTCGCCGGCTTCGCACCGACCTACAGCGCG
>JBEDKU010000491.1:0-10525 GCA_041172045.1 Verrucomicrobiota bacterium
GCCTGACTCCATGTTCAATGTCTGTTATTTGGGACTGACCCCGGAGCCACACCATCCCCATCAACTCCCTCATCGCCGCCCGCAAGCTCCTCACCCGGCTCCGCTTCGAGCGCTTCACCCTGCCGGTTCTCACCCACGTGCTCGCCACCATCGATGCCGCCGGGTTGTCCCTGGCCGTCACCGATCTCGACCACTGGTTGGAAACCCGCGTTACCGCCATCATCGGACCGTCCCCGCTCGGACGTTTCCTCATCCCCGCCGAAGCCCTCAAGGTTGCGGCACGCGGTGACAAAGGAAGCTCCGCGCACTTCGCCTACGTGGAAAACGCCGACGGCACCACGCTGACGCTCACCACGTCCTGCTGCGGCCTGTCCGTAAAATCCGTCTATCACCTGGTGGTGACAGCGAACGAATTCCCGGCACGTCCCGCCGTCAAAGGACAAATCACGGCCTTGCCCAAGGAAACCTTCGCCGCCCTCGGCATCGTTGCCGGGTGCGCCTCCACCGATGCCACTCGCTACGTGCTTAACGGCGTGCATTTCACCCCGGAGGATGGCGGCATGTTAATTGCCACCGATGGCAAACGCCTGGCTGGCGCACCCGCCCGTGTTCCAAGCCGCGCGTTCGTACTACCCACTACGGCCGTCCACGTGCTCGTCCATCCCGACTTCAGCGCCCGCGACGCCGCAGTTCAACAAACCGACGATGACGACGATGACAAGGGCACCCACATCCAGATCCGCTCCGGGCCGCACACGTTCGTCGCCAAGACCATCGAAGGCCACTACCCGAACTATCGAAACGTGATCCCCAGCTACCTGCCGCAATCCGTCACCATCCCCGAAACCCACAGGGCAGCGCTCATCTCGTGGCTGCGGTCGCTGAGCGGCAAGTCCAATTCCGTGCGGCTCACTTGGGAAACACCGGGCCACCTGACCCTGACCCACCGCGACTACGACACCGTGGGCGCGACCCTACAAGTGCCAGTCATCATCGAAGGCCAACCGCCCGAGATTGCCTTCGACCCGAAGTATCTGGACGACGCCATCGAAATCGGTCCCACGCTCCGCCTCGTGGACAAGCTCAACCCCGGCATGGCCACCGGCCCCTCCGGCAACTTCTGCCTGCTCATGAGCCTGCGCTTCACCGAGGAGACCACGAAGGAAAAAACCACGAGCGAAACACCTG
This sequence comes from Verrucomicrobiota bacterium, assembly GCA_041172045.1. Taxonomy (GTDB): domain Bacteria; phylum Verrucomicrobiota; class Verrucomicrobiia; order Verrucomicrobiales; family Akkermansiaceae; genus Luteolibacter. The sequence continues at coordinate 1,189 of JBEDKU010000491.1, forward strand.
CACCCGCCATCGCCGCCTGAATTTCGGATTGCCGACAGGCGATCCCTACCCAGCCTTCCCGCCAGTTCCACCGGGGATTGGCGGGAGGGCGAATGGTGACGACTCAAGCAACGCTATTTTTTACCTCCAAGCGGTTTGGTCCCTCCGCAGATGAAATATTTGGCTTTATTTGGCAAAATGTATCGTTTAAAGATACTTTGCTGTGCCGATCAAGCATCCATTCTCGCTACCGTCCTCATCGCCCCTGATCTCCCACGGGCAACTCAAGGACGCGCTGGCAGCTTATGGAAACCCGCGGATGAAGGTTTCCCGGATGCTGGCGGCGGGGGAATTGATCCCTCTGCGGCGTGGTCTCTATTTGCGCGACCGCACGGTCAATCCGCTGGCCTTGGCTCCAGCGATTTACGGGCCGTCCTACGTCAGTTTCGAATCCGCGCTGGCATGGCACGGGTTGATACCCGAGCGCGTGGAGGAGGTTGTATGCGCCACACTCAAGCGCCCGGCGGAATTTGAAACCCCGGTGGGCCGCTATCGCTATCGGCATGTGCCGGCACGGGTTTTTCCCATTGGGATCGAACGGGTGGAGGATCCTTTGCTCCCATGGCTGCTGGCCTCTCCGACGAAGGCGCTTTGTGACACCGTGGCTCTCGATCCATCCATCCGCTCGCAAAAAGATGTCCGTGCCTGGCTGGAGGCGATGCGTATCGAGGAACTCCCACCGCTCGACCAGGAACAACTCGACGCCTGCGCCACATGCTATGGACGGCCTGCGGTGCGCCACCTCGCCCGCCATTTTCTTAAAAACCCGACCACGCCATGATTCATCCCGCCCTCATCGGTCTGGTTGACAGCTACCAACCCCAATCCGCCAACGACTATCAGAACGCCGTGCGCGAAATCGCCCAGGAGATCGCGCTGCTCGGACTCTGGCGCACGCCGTTCTATGACTATGCCGCGTTCTACGGCGGCAGTGCTCTGCGGATTTTTCACGGCTTGCAGCGATTTTCGGAAGATCTGGATTTCTCGCTGCTCCAGCCCAAGCCGGACTTTTCACTCAAGGCATATCTCGGAGCGGTTGCGGATGAATTGGCCGCTTGGGGTTTCGAGTTTCGGGCGGAAGGAATCGAGAAAACCCACCCGTCTCCCATCGAGTCGGCGTTTTTGAAAGGCAGCACGGTGATCAACCTTCTGCAAATCGGAGCGCCGCCGGAAATCGCGGCGCGCCTTCCCAAAGGACAGCTCATCCGCATCAAGCTGGAAATCGATACCGACCCGCCATCTGGCGCGACCACCGAAATACTCACCCGGCTCGTGCCCACGCCTCATCAGGTCCGCGTTTACGATCTTCCCAGCCTATTCGCCGGCAAGCTCCATGCGGTGCTTTGCCGGAATTGGGGAAGCCGCGTCAAGGGCCGGGATTTTTACGATCTCGTCTGGTATGTCGGCCGCCGCGTTCCGCTGAACCTCGCCCATCTGGAAGCCCGGATGCGGCAGTCTGGGGATTGGTCGCTCGAAACGCCGCTCGATGCGGACAGCCTCCGGAAACGCTTGGAGGAACGATTTGCCAGCATCCGCTTCGATCAAGCGAAGGAGGACATCGCACCGTTTCTCAAGGACCCCCGCGAGCTCACCCTGTGGTCAGAGGGCTTTTTCATGGATTTGATTCCGTTGATTCAAACCGGCGAGGGATGACACTCGCCAGGTCGGACTGCCTCGGTAACCTCCTTAACCTCGGCTAAGGCAATGCGGCGACCCTCTTCGGACTCGACGTAAAGCTTAGCCGCGATAAGCGGGTCACTAAAGTCGAGCACGGGAGACGGACGCACACCGGTAGTCATCCACTCGCGCACCCATTTAGAGACCGCCACGGCGAACTTAGGAGAGCACCATTGACCGAGGTTCACCGCCACGTCTGGGTGGATCCAGGTGCCTTGCTCGGCGGAGAGTCCTCCCTTTTTTGCAATCACCAAGGCCGATATCGGAATTCCGATATCGCTCGAAAGCGCTTCCAAAAAGTCCTTCGTTGCTTGGTTTGCCAAGTAATGACCGAGCTGTTTACCCGCAGCTTTGCACATCGCCGTGGCGTTCACGTAGCCATCCGCAGAGCGTTGCGGAATCACCGCCCCGTCGATTTCGCGGGAGATCAGATCGTGCGGCGGTTGATACACGGCCGTGCGCACCGTGTTGTCCTTGTAATCGGATTCCACGATGAACCCGGGCGGGATGATGGTCACCGGAGGCAATTAGTGTCGCGCCGGACAACAGCTCTTTGGCCTTGCCCATCGAAAGAAGGTATTCCTTGCGCGGACGACCTCCTTTGGGGTTTTTCCGTAATTCCTGAAAAGCCCCAAAGTCCTGATCCTTAAAGAATTCAATCCCTTCGACGCGTTCCGCAATTCCCACTCCGAAGACCCTGCCAATCTCCAGGAATTCGTGCAAATCCCGCGCGTTGACCCGCGGTTCCTGGGGATAGCTGATGTCCAGCGGGATGAGTCCCTCGTGTGGTGGAAGGGCGGAAGGCGGGATGCGCCGCGGCGGGCCAGGGTAGCCCGTGGTGCGCGTTGCGCCGTTGCGCCGTTGCGCCCTTCGCATTTTTTGCTTTCCGAATTTGGAAAGCAAACGACAAAGTATTGATTCCCAACGAATCCGATCCCTACAATGCGCCAGCTCTCTTCGACGTCTGAGCTGATGGTGACACAGGTGTGACGGGTTTGCCGCCATGTCCGGATGGATCCAAGTGCCGCGGAGCTCGTTGGGCCCAGTGGTTGTCGAGATGACCAAAGGGTCGGTGAGAATTCTCACTGACCCCTCCAGCTCGTTCATAAACTCCTTATTATCATTGAGTCGCGTATAATCGACCACGCTCTTTCCAGCTGCTTCAAACATTGCAGTGGCGTTCACGTAGCCGTCCTTGGAACGCTGCGGGATCACGGCCCCGTCGATCTCGCGAGGGATCAATTCGAGCGAGTCGCTTCCCCGAACCATTGATATCCATAAGCGGTGTGAACGACTCTCAGATAAACCTGGCAGATTTCCAATCGAGGACAACCGAACCTCAGATCATCAAGTTCCCGCCAGACTTTTGTCCATGCTCTATCGAGTTCGGAGAGGGAAAGGGGGAGTAGTGGGTGGGAGCGACTCATGGCAGCAACTCTGATTCCACTTCGATCACCCGGCTGAACGTGTCGATGGCGGTCTTACCGACGGAGCGGGTGTCCAGTATGGAGTATCCGCCGACTGCAATAGGACCGATGATAGGGACCCAGCGGGAGATCGATTTTCCGATGGCTTTTTGAGTGACCTTGATTGCAACTCGTTCCAGAACTTTCTGGATCACCCGCAGGCTGCCCCGCTTGAGGATCATCCGTTCACCGACACGGACAAGAATGTCGCGGGCCAGCATCGCAGCACCATGGCGGAAAAGGCAATAGACCATCGTTTGCTGGTTCAGCTGGGCGGACTGTCCGAAGCAGGCGGCAATGTCGGAAACCATCTGCCGCTGGATGTTCCACACCTGCATGAGGTCCGGTATGATGGTGAGCATGCCAATCGGCCCGGGGGGCAATGCCAGGGTTGCGGAAACGGCTCCGGCTTTCATTCCGGCGAACCGCACAATCTCTTTAGCTCGTTCTCTCGGAATTGCACTCAATGGCTCGGCTGAATTGGGAATGCTCAAGGCAAAGTCCTCAAGCACGCGGAAAAACATCTGCTGCTCGGGTTGCCCCATCTCGTCACTACCGGCATCGTTGGAGTTCATATTGTTCAATGTGCCACGGAGTTCCTGACTTCAACTGACTTCTCGGCAATTTCTCGTTTGAAAAATGCCGCCAGCATCTGCCACATCCAGATGTAAACACCAAGGAAACCGATCCGCTGTCCGAGGCCAACATTGCCACTGAAAAGCCCAAACGGTGGGAATGCAATCACCACCAAAGCGAAGGCGGTGACCGACAACCTCCAACGGGAATCCCTTAACCAGGTCCGTGGATCTAGAATCCAGCAAAACACTATTGAAAAGGCGATGGCAAACATGGCCGGTTCGATTCCGATGAGGTGTTTGGCGTTCGAGACGAACGCTTCGACGACATTACTAGGAGTATTTTGCTTTGGCGTCGGCACACCGTTGAGTCTCTGCCACTTCATGAAAGCGTCGTCCTTCAACAACTTCCAAAGTGACGGATCCATTCGCGACTGTAGCTCCTCAATAGTGACCTCTGGGGACTTGACCGGGGAAATAGCAACCTCAACAAGTTTGAGACCCGAATAGCCAAGTAACAGGCAGAGCAGCCAAGCCAGGAACCGCCACTTGCCGGACCAGTGGAATAATTTGAGTGAAAATCCAACGAGCAAGATCGCGAATGCGTACATGCAGCCAACGAAGATCGGCCAAACCGGACTTCGGTAAGCGTAGTCGCTCACATAGTTTTTCCAAGGACTGAACCGGGTCTGGGTCATGTGATTCCAGATGGCTCCTCCCGTCCACCAGTGACCGAGGAACATAGCGATGGGCAGCAAAAGGAGAACCAACGCCAGACCCCTGCCCGCTACCGTCAGTCGCATCCACCATGCGGGGAAAAGTCGAATCATTGCAGGAAATCAGAAAGGGTTTTGCCGGCAGGAAACGGAATGTCTTTTTCATCCTCGAAATAGACTTTCACGACAGGCCGGTCCTTGGCGCTCCAACCGTGCTCCTTGATAATCCAGTCGGAGACAAACTCCTCCACCGTTTGCCGCGCCTCGCCACGGACAAGGGTGATGTAATCCTGACTTTCCGCTTTATTCTCAAGGGATGAAGAGACTTCTTTCCGCAGCTGCGCCAAGTGATCCCATTTGTCAAAGCGAGCCCAACCGGAGCTGGTTTCCTCTTGAACCGTCTTGCTGTCAATCGCGACAGGAAGTTGTGCCGTCAGCTTGGGTGCCAGCACGAATGCCACCTTGCGTTCCTCATCGAAGATAAAGTTCCATGATGAGCGGAGCTTGATGTCGTAGCGATAGGTGGCGTCGAACCTGATGACTGCGCTTGTCGTTCCTCGCCACCAGTTCTCGTCAGTTTTGGAGAATTGCTCGGTCTTAGTCAATCCACTGGTTGAGAGGGTTCCACCCGGAACGCGAAATATTTTCAAGGTGTCCCCGTTCAATGGTTTTGTCGGCAGTTTCGAAGTGCCGTCGCCCTCCATGAACCACCAAGCGATAACGGATCCCACCACAAGTAGCAGGATGAAGCTGATCGGGACGGCGGGAAAAGATGTTTTTTGATTGGTGCTCACTGAGAGGTGCTGTCTTTTGATCGAAGGTACGACTATTCAGAGGTATTGGAGACGTCCTCGGCTTATCACCTCTTTCGAAATGAATTACCTTCCTCTCGAAAAACTGAAGCTCCATTCTCGATTTTGAATTTCCGGGTCTCGGTTAGATCTAAAAAATATCTCCTGAATTCGATAGACTCCTGATCATTCCAGAATTCCACCATAAATTCTTTTTCCCCGCCGATAAAGGGGCTATCAAAGATTTTTGCGGCGAGACTATTGTTGTTAAACCTTGCTTTTCCAGGGCCAATAAACGTGATGGTTTCACAGGGATGACCTGTGATTGTTCTTTCGTCACTGTCATAAGTTCCTGACAGATGAGGTTTGGAATTGCAACCGGTGAGAATGGAGCAAATCGAAACAGTCAGCAGAAAGATAGTTTTCTTAATTGATGCGGCAATTCGGAAATTACTCTTCATGGGGAGGATTGATCAGGGGCGTTTGACTCGATTGTGGGGTTGCTTTCAGTATTCTGAGAGGCCTAACAACATTTCGAACCAATACAGCAAGTCCACCTTTAACTTGTTTCAATTCTTCCTGCGCTTCAATCATAGCTTTGTCCCAAGCCCCTGGAAATCCAAGCACTCTAATATTCATTGATTTAAGCGCGGTTTCATAGATGAAAAGCATACGAATTTCGTCTTTGCTAGGTTTTTCAAGCAGCTTTGCTGTGGTAGCCTCTAAGGTGCTATTTCTTTCTTGAAGCTTCTTGTTTTCTTGCGTAAGACTATCTTTGGCCTTGGTTAAAGCTTCGGCGGCTTCTGCAAGCGCTTTTTCTTTACTCGAAAGTTGCTTCCTGAGCCCGCGAGCGTTTGACCAACCATAGAAAAAAACGACCAAGGAGAACACAAGGCCAGCTGCCAAGCCTTGCACAAGTGGTTGCTGAATCAGGTCCATTGAACTTTTCCTTCTGCCTTGCTGTTTGGATGTTGGTGAGGTGATGAAGGGATCGCATTGCTAATAGAGCGTCTCCGTATTGAGTGATTTTGTTGCATGGACTGGATTTCTGCGGGGTTACAGTAAGATTCTTGGTGGAATGTGCGACTCTTGCTGCGAGAGCTCAAGTCGATGGACTTATTCAGCCATCCACTGGATGTATCCCGAGCCATTACACGTTTTGCAGGTCCTGAAATAGGATGTACCATCACCGCCACAGTCATAACACTGTTTGGAACTCTTCGTTTCTTTGTTGCTGGCAATCCATCGTCCGGTTGCTTTTGCTGCATTTTTTGAGACCCAGTGCATGTGGCCCGCTTCCTTACCTGCGGCCTTGGCTTCTCCCTTTACTGCTGCTTTCTCACCTTGATTCACGGCCTTGAGTGCCGCCTCTCCGCCTTCTTCGACTATTTTGACGATGGCGCTGGCTTTTCCTGCTTCTGCTCCATTTGGAAAAATGGATGTCGCAACAATGATGGCAAATAGGATTCTTTTCATGGGGAGTTATTAGTCGAATTTTTGTGTGGGCTGAGATGGCTGGTGTGAAGCGGGCCAAAGGAAACGGTTTCTGTTCTCCTAAAATGGGATCTTGCCGCGAGGATCACTCCTCTCAGTTCGACGGATAAATGAGCGCAAAAAGTTGCTCCATCTGCGGAGCAAGACTCCCGGGGCTCTTGGGTAGGGTCAAGCTCCAATAACGGAGCAATGGCAGCCACCTCACAGAATCTTGTCGGTCCCCAGGTCCGCCGTCTTCGGACTGAAGCGGGACTTTCGCAGGAGGCTTTGGCGGCCAAGTTGCAGGTTGCCGGATGGGACCTGAGCCGTGGCGGGCTATCGAAGATCGAGGCCGGGCTGCGGAGGGTGAATGACGCGGAACTCTGGGTGCTGTCGCACACGCTTTCCTGTCCGATCGCGGGGCTTTTCCCCGTGCGGCCGAAAAAGCTGGCGAGCGTGTTGCGCCAAGGGCGCGGCTGATGATTGGTGTGCGCTTTAGGCGTGCCGGCGTGGCTCATCTTTCCCTTACCGCCAGAAAATCACAAGTGAGGTCACAGTTGCGATGACGCCCAAGGCGAAGCCGCCGACGGCTGCTTGCAAGGTGAAAAGAGGAGGTGTTCCCGGACGGCAACTCTCGTGCCATTGCTTCTCGCGCCTCCGGTTGGCGGCTTGGCTGGTGCGGGATATTAAGCCAGCCCGGTCCAGTCCCGAACAAGGGCCAGCCAAGACGTCTTCAATGGCGACAATATCCACTGCGATGCATTGCCCGGAAAGATCAGGGAGTTCACGGCCTTCGGGAGGATGACGGTCTATGGATTCGATCACGAAGTCCCCGTGGGATTCCAATCGCAAGAGCTGCGGACTCTGCGTCGGTTTCGAAATTTTTCCTGCGGTGTAAAGTGCCCAACGGTCCATGAGAGTCAGCTTGAGGCAGGAGATTCGCATTGCGGGACTTGAATGTCGATGCCGGAGGTCAATCCAGTTGTGGCTTAAGGAGAGCGTGTCAAACGCTCGAACCTCGAAATTGCATTCCATGTATCCTTCAGTTCTTCCGAAGGAGCCCTGCCAGCGATACCTTCGTTAATTAATTTCCAAAACTCTTCTTTTTCTCCTTCGTCAGTTTGCTGCACGACCGTCAGCACCTTTCGTAGCACTTTGAACGCCTCCAATGCAGTGTGCTCGCCCCTTTCTAGCGCCCTTGGCACCTTTTCTTTCTGAGGAATGAGCCCTGACCGGACGAGTTCCATCTTGATTCGGGCTTCGACCACCGCGCCAACCAATGCCGGAACCAGATGCGGCTCCTTATCCAAAAGTATTCCAAAATAGGACAGCAAACCACGGCTGGAATAGGGGTCCAAATAATCTACTGGATTCCACGGAAGTCCGCTTTTCGCCATGATTTCACCCGGTCCCGATGCATTGTCGCTTAGCAGCCAGGCCGCGGATACTCCGGTTTTATACTCGACGATTGCGGCCAAATGCTTGGACAGCGTGGCGTTCCCGTTTTCCACGTTTCGAATCAAACTTGCAGAACGACCGAGCCAGTTGGCAAAGCCTGCCGTGCTCGCATAATTTTTCATGCCCGACTCCTCAGACAAGCCCCTGAACGATTCGCGGATGCGCTTGAATGGATGGAAATCGTTGCTTGGCATGAGCTCTCTAGTCCAGCATGGGCGATCAAAAGTCAATGATTTGCGGGGTAGAATCGTAAAAAAGAGGAACGAAGCATCCCGAATAGTAAGAAAGGTAAATATTTGCTTGATTGCTGTAAAATTTAGCGCATTGCTTGTGCGTGAAGACAACCGACCAAAACAACACACCGTCCCAGCCCATTCCTGAAAGCGAAGTCACATTCACTGAGGGCAACTCTGTAAGCACCTTCTTACTCTGCCAATTCCTTCGCCCGAAAGAAGGCAATGTTTCGTGGTATGAAAGTCTGGTCGGACTTTATCCTCAAGAGTTCGGCAGTCGTGCCGACGGATCGTCGGCGGTCAGTCTCCCGATGGCACTCGGCCTTCTGCTTAACGCCCGAAGCGATTTCCCGAAACTTGCATGCATTGTCGTGGTCATGAACGACGGCATCTTTGCAGAGGGTGAAAATTCACCCACGGTTGATGAGTGGCTACGGATGTATTCCGGACTGATTGCCGATAAAAATGGGCTAATCGCTGCTTGGGCTGTTCATCGTTTCCTCGAATCAAAGCAGCCGCTTGGGCATTGGTTCACCAACCATGCTCGGGATGAAAAACTGAAACTTGGGCGAGATTACTTCCTGAACGACGGCTCCACGACTTCCGAAAAAGCGGGCGTGACTCAACTTGCGTTGACCTCAGAAACGGCAATTTCCATTGCTATGAGCTCCGAGTCTCGGCGCGGGAAACATGTTCGTAACCATTACCTTAACCGCCATCGTATTCTCTATCCAGACGGTGTAGATGGCATGAAATCGATGTTCAGCTTCATGTCCAGTTCGCCTAGCAATTTTTAATTTTAACAATTCGCACCGTAGCGGATTATTGAATAATCTATCAATCCATCTGTAAAAAACAATCTCAATGAAAAAAGAATATAACGAACTTGCGGTAAAGATCCAGTCAATG
>JBEDKU010000492.1:0-6084 GCA_041172045.1 Verrucomicrobiota bacterium
GATCATTGCTCACTTAAAGAAGCGGATTCCTGCGGAGAACAGCGGCTGGTGTTTATTGCCGGGGATGTTTTGAGCTACCATCGAGCCAGCCCGCTCAGTGTGGGCCATTTTTCCGAAGACGCGGCCGCAGGGGCTTGTGATGCCTTCGATGGCGGCGAGCGAGCCGTTCGGGTTGATGGCGATGTCCATGGAAGGCGCGCCGTCGGCGTCGCAATATTGGGTGGCGATCTGGCCGCTGGCGGCGAGCGCGGCGATGACTTCCGGGCTGGCGAAAAATTTGCCCTCGCCGTGGGAGACCGGGACGCGGTGGATGTCGCCGATTGCGCAGTCCGCCAACCACGGGGAAAGCTGGCTGACGACGCGGGTGCGGGCGTAACAGGAAATGTGGCGGCCGATGCTGTTATGAACGAGCGTCGGCGCGTCGGCGTGGGCGTCGCGAATCTCACCGTAGGGCACGAGGCCGGTTTTGACGAGAGCTTGGAAGCCGTTGCAAATGCCGAGGATCAGGCCGTCGCGGTTCTTTAGCAGGTCCATGATCGCATCCGCCACGCGCGGGCTGCGGATGATGGTGGCGATGAATTTGGCGGAGCCGTCCGGTTCGTCGCCGGCGCTGAAGCCGCCGGGGAACATCAGGATCTGCGACTGGCGGATCTGTGCGGCGAGCGTGGCGAGGGATTCCTCGATGTGACTGGCGGTTAGGTTCCGGAACACCAGGATTTCCGCATCCGCTCCGGCTTCGCGGAAGGCCTTGGCGGAGTCGTATTCGCTGTTGGTGCCGGGGAAGCTGGGGATCACGACTTTGGGTCGCGAGATTTTGGATTTTGGATTTTGGATTTTGGATGAGGTGAAGGGGGGGATTTGCGCGATCTTCGGTTCTTCGTCCTCGATCTCCGGCTTCGTCGGATAGATGGGCTCAAGCGTGCCAGTCCAGGCGTCCTGGAGTTCCGTGAGCGTGTGGGCTTCGCTGTTGAGAACGAGTGTGCCGACTTCGGTGGTGTGGCCGATTTCCAGGGAACTGAATTCCACCGGCAGCGGATCGGCATGTTCGATCAGGAAGGCGAAGTAGCGTTCGTTGGTTAGGTCGAGAGTGGTGTTGATCTCAGCTCCGATGTGGTTGCCGAACGCCATCTTTGACAGCGCGGCACCGATGCCGGCCTGGCCGATGTGGTGGAGTGCGAGGATTCTGCTTTCCACATTCAGCTCGTGCAGCGCGGCGGCGACTTGCTTGAGCTCGGTGAAATCCGGCAGGTGATCCGCGTCGCGGGAAATTTCCACGAAGGAGACCGTCGATCCCGCTTGTTTGAACTCAGGTGAAATCGCGAGGCTGGCTTTGCCCGGTGCGAGTGCGAAGGAGACAAGCGTGGGCGGCACGTCGAGCTCGTTGAACGAACCGGACATCGAGTCCTTGCCGCCGATGGCGGCGAGGCGGAGCGAGTGCTGCGCCTGATAGGCCCCGAGCAGCGCGGCGAAAGGCAGGCCCCAGCGGGTGGCGTCGGTGCCGAGTTTCGGGAAATATTCCTGGAGCGTGAGGCGGATCTCGGAGAGTCGCGCGCCGGCGGCGACGGCTTTGCAGACGGATTCGGTGACGGCGTAGAGCGCGCCGTGGAAGGGCGACCACGAGGAAATCTCCGGATTGAAGCCCCAGCTCATGTAAGTGCAGACGTCGGTATCGCCTTCCAGCAGCGGAAGCTTGGCGACCATCGCGTCGGGAGGGGTGAGTTGCCGGTCACCGCCGAAGGGCCACAACACGGTGCCCGCGCCGACAGAGCCGTCGAAGATCTCGCCGAGGCCTTTTTGCGAGCAGACGTTGAGCTCGGACAGACGCGAGACAAGCGACTGAGCGGGACGCTCCTGCAACGGACTGGAGCAGGATGCGCCAGCCACGTGGATGGTCGCGGTCTGTTGGACGCCGTTGGTGTCGAGGAACGCGCGGGAGAGATCGACGATGGTTTTGCCGCGCCAGGTCATGACGAGGCGGCCGCTGTCGGTGACGTTGGCGACGTGTTTGCACTCGAGGTTTTCCTTGTCGGACTCGTGGATGAAATAATCGATTTCTGAAGGATCGACGCAGATCGCCATGCGTTCCTGGGATTCGGAAATCGCGAGTTCGGTGCCGTCGAGACCGTCGTATTTCTTGGAGACGGCGTCGAGATTGATTTCTAACGATGGAGCGATCTCACCGATGGCAACGGAGATGCCACCCGCGCCGAAGTCGTTGCAGATTTTGATTTTGCGGGTGAGTTCCGGGTTACGGAAGAGGCGCTGGATCTTGCGCTCGGTGGGGGCGTCGCCTTTCTGGACTTCCGCGGAGTTTTCGAGCGCGGTGTCGGTGTGTTCCTTCGAGGAGCCGGTCGCACCGCCCACACCGTCGCGGCCGGTGCGGCCGCCGATGAGCAGAATGACATCGCCCGGGGCAGGGGAGCCGCGGAACACGTGGGAGCGCGGCACGGCGGAAACGACGGCACCGATTTCCAGGCGCTTGGCGACGTAGCCGGGATGATAGACTTCCGCGACCTGGCCGGTGGCGAGGCCGATCTGGTTGCCGTAGGACGAGTAGCCGCGGGCGGCGACCTGGCAGATTTTTTTCTGCGGGAGCTTGCCCGGCAGGGTTTCGGCAAACGGCGTGCGCGGGTCGCCGGCGCCGGTGACGCGCATGGCCTGATAGACGTAGGAGCGCCCGGAAAGCGGATCGCGGATGCAGCCGCCGAGGCAGGTGGCGGCACCGCCGAAAGGCTCGATCTCGGTGGGGTGGTTGTGCGTCTCGTTCTTGAACATCACGAGCCATTCTTCTTCCGGGCGACCGTCGATGGAAACCGGGACGACGATGGAAGCGGCGTTGACCTCTTCGGAGACTTCGAGGTTGTCGAGCTCGCCGGATTTTTTCAACTCGCGCATGCCGATGAGGGCGATGTCCATCAGCGTGACCGGCTTGTCCTCGCGACCGAGCGCGACGCGGGTTTCCTGATAGCTCTGCCAGGCGCGCTGGACCGGTCCGGTGCCTTCGCCGAAGGTGACCTCGTCGATCTTGGTGAGGAAGGTGGTGTGGCGGCAGTGGTCGGACCAGTAGGTGTCGAGCATGCGGAGCTCGGTGAGGCTCGGGTCGCGCTTTTCCTCGTTGCGGAAATAGCCCTGGCAGAAGGTCACGTCTTCGGCGGACATCGCGAGGCCGAGGTCGGAACGGAGAGAGGCGGGATCCAGGTCGGAAAATCCGGAAAGGATCGCGACATCGGGTGGGGAAGTGGGTTCGCGGCGACTGGTGATTTCATCCACGGGAACCTCGTGGGAATCGACCGCGTTGATGACGTAGGATTTGACGCACTGGAGTTCGGCGGTGGTGAGCGTACCTTCAAGGATGATGACCTTGGCGGAGACGATCACCGGGCGTTCTTTTCCGGTCAGGATTTGCACGCACTGCGCCGCGGAATCGGCGCGTTGGTCGAACTGACCGGGCAGAAACTCGACGGCGAAAGCCGTTTCGTTTTCCGCAAGCGCGAGTGTGGAGGAAATCGAATCCACTTGCGGTTCGGACAGGATGAGGCGTGTGGCGGAATTGAATTCCTCATCGTTAAGTCCCTCGCAATCATAGCGCTGCACGATCCGGACGCCATTCAGGCCGGGCAGGACGAGCGACTCGTGGAGGTCGTGCAGAAGATGGCGGGCCTCGGCGGTGTGTTCGGTCTTTTTTTCGACGAAAATGCGGTTCATGAGCAACGGAGCTTTGGAAAGCGCCGGATGCTAGGACACCGCACCGTGAGCGCAAGCGGAATGGACGGCAGGGTGGGTCGTGGTTCCTGCACGCCGCGGTTTCGACCTTTTAGGGGATTCCGCTTAATTGCCCCGCCCCTCACCATTGCCGTTGACCCCGGTCGGATCGCTGGCGACTCTGCGCCCATGTTTATCGATCACATCCGAATTTTCGGAAAAGCAGGCGACGGCGGCAACGGCGTCGTCTCATGGCGCAGGGAAAAATTTGTCCCCCGCGGCGGTCCCGACGGCGGCGACGGTGGCGCGGGTGGCGACATCATCCTCGTGGTGGACGCCTCCACCGACAATCTCCGCGCCTATCACTACGACCCCAAGCTCATCGCCGAGGACGGTAAAAACGGTGCCGGCGGTCGGAAGACCGGCAAAAGTGGCAAGCGCGTCATCGGCAAAGTGCCACCGGGCACCGTGGTTTACCGCAGCAACGCCGTCACCGTGCAGGAGGCAGTGGAATTCGAGCGCAGCGACGAAGGCATCGACCTGGAGCCCATCGCCGACCTCACCGAGATCGGCCAGGAATTCGTCTTGTGCAAAGGCGGCGAACCTGGTGCCGGCAACTGGAATTTCAAAACCGCCACCAACCGCACCCCGGTCGAGCACACGCTCGGCACGCCCGGCGATCAGTCCGTGTTCTACCTCGAACTCCGCCGCATCGCGGATGCCGGGCTGGTTGGATTCCCGAATGCCGGGAAATCCACACTGCTTGGCAAGCTTTCCCACGCGAAACCAAAAGTCGCCTCTTACCCTTTCACAACGCTTCAACCGGTTGTTGGCGTCGTCGAGTTCCCCAGCTACCGTCGCTGCACGATCGCGGACATTCCCGGCCTGATCGAGGGCGCCCACGAAAACCGTGGCCTGGGTCACGAGTTTCTTCGTCACATCACCCGTTGCCGGGTGCTGCTTTTCGTCATCGACATGGCGGGCAGCGAGGGCCGCGATCCGATTAGCGACTTGGAAATCCTCCGCCGCGAGATCAAGGAATACGACGACGAGCTCGCCCGTTTCCCGTGGAAGATCATCGCCAACAAAATGGACCTCGAAGGAGCCGCCGAGAACCTCGAAATCTTCCGCAGCCGCTTCCCCAAGATCGACATCATCCCGATTTCCGCGGATACCGGCCTCGGTCTCGATGATTTGAAACAAGTGCTTGATAACGAAATCGGCCATCGCACCGATAAATAACGTCAATGGACTCATCCCCTCAGCCGGTTTTTGTGTACGGCACCCTCCGGCGTGGGGGATCCAACCACTTCCGGATGGCGGGGGCGGAGTTCATTTCATCCGGCACCATCACGGGCCGGATGTACCGCATCGACTGGTATCCGGGCTTGGTTCTGGATCCCGCAGGCGATGAAATCCATGGCGAGGTCTATTTCGTCGGGCCGGAACTGCTCTCCGCGCTGGATGTGTTCGAGGGGCTGTCCGCCGGGGAAATCGAAGGCAGCGAATACCGCCGCGTCGAGACGACCGTGATGCAGCAGGACAGCCGGACTGTCACCGCCTGGGTCTGGGAATGGCTCGGCATGGTCGAGGAAGGCCAGCGCATCCGCGACGGCGATTGGTTGAAGGAGGAATAACCGCCATGAGGCACCGCGAGATCATGTCCCCCATCGACTGGGTCCGGCGGGTCAACCGGTCCTGGCTGGTGCGCAGCAATCTCAATGAACATGCCGATGCGTGGCTCGACCATCTCGCCGTTCTCGACGATGGCCGTCTCCTGAAATCCTGTCAAATTGCCCGTGTCTTGTGTGACCGTCGGCGGCCCGAGGATGATCCCAAACCCTGGTTCTACGCCGGACTTTTCCAACTTGCCACGGCCGAGGAAGCGGTGCGTTTCCTCGAAACCCACCGCGTCACCAAGGCGTTGGTGCCGGCGATGGCGGAGGATCCCGATGTCCAGCTCTGGCTCGACCGCGTCGGCCCCGAAACCCGCGAACTCCTCGCCCGCTTGCGCCTCGATCTCGCCCAGGTCCGGCAGGCTCATTCCAGTGCCTTGGCGTAGGAATCGCGCAGGGAAATCGCCTCCAATTCCTTCTGGTGGGCGATTGGCGCGGCTTGCTCGATTTTTTCGCGGCGCTGGAGAATCTCGTCCTCAGTCCGGAGGAGAGCGTCGAATTCCAAAGAAATCCGGATGTCAATGGCCTGCAATGTCGCTTCCAGTTCTTCGGTAATTTCAGTCGATAACTCGCTATTTTTCAGATATTTGATGAGTTGTTCACGCTTGTTCCTTTTTTCGCTTAAAACATTCGATTGAAGTGTGATCGCGTCAGCCGCCTGGGTGAAGTCGAGTTGCTGTTCGTCCAAGGCGACCGCCGATTGATC
>JBEDKU010000493.1:0-2740 GCA_041172045.1 Verrucomicrobiota bacterium
CCGCCCTTCCGGAGTCTCGTCCGGCCCCAGCGCCAGCCACGGTGCGATGCCCGCCAGCGTCCGGCCGAAGGCTTCAAGGCAGGTGACATCCCGTCGCGATTCCTCGCCGGGGCCTAGCGGAAGCCGTTGTTTCAATTTGCCCTCCGCGAGCGACTCGATGACCGGCCTGGCGATGCGGTCGAGAGTCTTCACCGCCTCGGCGCGGTCTTCCAAACCACCTGCCCGCGCAAGAACCGACAAACAAAACACCATCAGCAGGAAAGTTTTCACGCCCCACCTTGTCACGATTCCACGACTGGGAAAACCGCAATTTCCTCGGGAGTCACCAAGCCGGCAA
Organism: Verrucomicrobiota bacterium; assembly: GCA_041172045.1. Lineage (GTDB taxonomy): Bacteria > Verrucomicrobiota > Verrucomicrobiia > Verrucomicrobiales > Akkermansiaceae > Luteolibacter. The sequence continues at coordinate 338 of JBEDKU010000493.1, forward strand.
ACCCAACATCTCCGGCAAGGCCTCCCTCGGACGCCAGGTGAGGATCTCCGGATCACCCGAAGTGATCAGAACGGTGTGCTCGAAGTGGGCGGAGGGCTTCCGGTCCTCGGTGATGACCGTCCAGCCATCGTCGAGGATTCTGACAGAAGGAACCCCGGCGTTCACCATCGGTTCGATTGCCAGGGTCATGCCGGCTTCCAACGTGGCGGACTTCCCTTGCGGACGGTAGTTAGGAACCTGTGGCTCCTCATGCAACCGGCGGCCGACTCCATGGCCCACGAATTCGCGGACAATGGTGAAACCATGTGGCTTGGCGAACGCCTCCACCGAGCCGCAAAGGTCGGCAAGCTTCCGCCCGGCGCGGGCGTGCTTGATCGCCTCGAACAACGACTGCTCGGTGACTGCTAGCAGCCGCTTCGTCTCAAGAGGAATATCCCCGGCAGCCACGGTCGTCGCGTTGTCGCCAATGAAGCCGCTTTTCATGATGCCGACGTCGATCTTCACGATGTCGCCCGGCATGATCTTGCGCGGGCCGCCGATGCCGTGAACGACCTCTTCGTTGATGGAGATGCAGGTGTAGCCAGGAAATCCACGATAGCCGAGGAACGCGCTCTTGCAGTCGTGCTCGCGCATCATCTCCGCAGCCAGTTGGTCGATTTCACCGGTGGTCCGCCCGGGAGCGACCTCCTTGGCAAGCGCCTGTAAAATGGTGGAGGCGATGGTGCCGGCCTTGCGCATGAATTCAATTTCACGCGGTGACTTGATAGGAATGCGGGTTCTGCGGGACACGATTTTATAACAAAATTTGAGAAACGGAATTTTCAAGCGGATGGAACCGGGAAAAGGTCGAGAAGGCTTGCCGCCACTTCATCCCGCGGAGCGGTCGCATCGCAAGAAGAAAGCCGCTCCAGGCGACGATAGTGTTCGACGACCGGCTGGGTCAGGCGCACGAACTCCGCATTACGGCTGCGGAAATTCTCCTCACTGTCATCCGCCCGACGGCTGGCAGGAGTGATACAAACCGGACAATTTTCATCGGTCGCCAGCTCGCGGACCTGACCGGACCAGCGACATTCCGGGCACTCGACGCGGTCATGAATCCGGGCGACCAATTCGGAAACCGGAACCACCAACGAAACCGCGGTGTCGATTTCCCAACTCCGCCGCGCTAGCCAGTCGTCCAGGAAAACCGCTTGAGGAACACTGCGTGGAAACCCGTCGAGCACCCAGCCACCGGTTTGGCGGGAAAGCCAGTCAGCGATGATGGGACACATTAACTCGTCCGGCAGGTACTCCCCGCGGGCGAGGATGGGCTCCGCCTGTTTCCCCAGATCCGTCCCGGCTTCGACATGCTCGCGAAGCAATGCTCCGGTGCTGAGGTAACCGAGACCCAGACCCACCGCCAGCCGCCGCCCCTGAGTGCCCTTGCCGGAAGCGGGAGGCCCTAGCAGAACAATCCGGAAATGCCTGGCGGCGGAAGTGGTCAATGGCTGCTGTTGTAGATATAAGCCGTGATGCCGATGACGATCAGCACCGCGATCACGACCCAGAGATAAAGAATCGCCGAGCGTGGGGCCGCGCCGCTGGTCTGGCTGAGGCGGTCGTAACGGCCTTTAAGTTTTCCTTTACGGAGGAAACCATCGTAGTGCTTTTGCAGCAGTTGGGTCTCCACTTGGCGCATCACGTCCAGCACCACGCCGACCATGATCAGCAACGAGGTGCCGCCGAAGAACTGAAGGACGAGCGAGCCGGGAGGCAGACCCACCAATTTGCCGGTGAGCACCGGCAGGACGAAGATCGCCACCATGAAGAAGGCACCGGCGAAGGTGAGACGGGTCATCGTGAAATCGAGGAAATCCGCGGTCGGCTTACCAGGACGGACACCGGGGATATAGCCACCGTTGCGCTTGAGATCCTCGGCAATTTGCGAAGGCTGGAACATCATGGCCACCCAGAAATACGAGAAGAGGAAGATGCCGATGCCACCTAGGATGTAGAACCAGATGCCACCTTGCGAAAGCTGGCCGTAAAGTTTCACCGCCCATGGCTGGCCGGCGACTCCGGGGATCCACTGCAACATCAGCGGCGGCAGCGACAACACGGCGGAGGCGAAAATGATCGGCATGACGCCGGCGTAGTTGACTTTGAGCGGCAGATACTGGGTCTGGCCGCCGAACTGTTTGCGACCGACGACGCGCTTGGCGTATTGCACGGCGATCCGGCGCTGGGCCTGGGTGATCGCGATGGTCGCCGCGATGACGACAAGCAGAAGGGCGATCATGACCACCATCCACATGGCGTTGAAAGCGTTCACCGTGCCGTCGGATGGAATGAAGTATTTCCAAGCCTGGATCAACGCACCCGGCAAAGCGGAAATGATGTTGACCGTGATGATAATGGAGG
>JBEDKU010000494.1:0-3190 GCA_041172045.1 Verrucomicrobiota bacterium
CGGGACGGCACGCTTTCCTGCGCTTCCTGCCACGCGGCCGACGCCGCGTTTTCCGATCCACGCAAGTTCAGCACCGGCGTCCGCGGCCAGACCGGCACCCGCAACTCGATGCCGCTGATGAACCTGGCGTGGAAAACGAGCTACTTCTGGGACGGCCGCGCGCCATCGCTGCGCGCCCAGGCATTGATGCCGATCCAGGATCACACCGAGATGGATGAAACGCTTGAACGCGTGATCAATAAACTCACCGCCAAGTCCGACTATCCACCGTTGTTTGTCGCCGCCTTTGGCCCATCTGATATTTCCGCCGAAAAGATCGGCCTCGCCCTGGAACAATATCTCCTCACGCTCACCGCCCATGATTCGAAATTCGACCAAGCCCTGCGCGGCAAGGCCGCTCTCAGCGGCGACGAAATGCGCGGATTCGAGCTGTTCATGACCGAGTATGAACCGCGCACCGGCCAGACCGGGGCCGATTGTTTCCACTGTCATGGAGGCCCGCTCTTCAGCGACCATCAGTTTCACAACAACGGCCTCGGCGGCGACGACCCCGGCCGCGCGAAGATCACCGGCGCGACCGGCGATCAGGGTAAGTTCGCAAGCCCGAGCCTGCGCAACATCGCGCTCACCGCACCCTACATGCACGATGGACGCTTCGCCACGCTCGAAGAGGTCGTCGAGCACTACAGCAGCGGCGTCCTGCGCGGCCCGACCCTCGATCCGAATCTGGCCAAGCATCCGGCGGGCGGTCTCAACCTTGGCACCGCCGACAAGGCGGCTCTCGTCGCATTTCTCAAAACCCTGACCTCGGTAGAATCAAACTCTCCATGAAATCCCTGCTCTTTCTCGCGCTCATCGCCACCGCTTCGGCGGGAAACAACGTCCTGCTCATCATCGCGGACGACTACGGCACGGACGCCCAATCCCTTTACAATACCGGCGGAACCACCGCGCCCACGCCGAACATCAACTCGCTCGCCGCCAGCGGGGTCCGTTTCACCCAAGCCTACGCCTGCCCGGTCTGCTCGCCCACGCGGGCCACCATACTCACCGGGCGGCTGGGATTCCGCACCGGGGTCGGCGACGTGGCCTCGGCCACCAGCTCCTTAACCACCGCCGAACTCACGCTGCCGGAAGTCATCACCCAAAACGGCGGTCTCGGCATCGCCGCCGCGTCGTTCGGCAAGTGGCATCTCAGCAGCGGCGCGCCGGCCGCGGTCCGCACGTTCCCTAACTCTATCGGCGGCTGGCCGCACTATGCGGGCGCCACCCCGGGTGCGTTGTTGGATTATTACAGTTGGACCAAGACCACCAACGGCGTCAACTCCACCAGCACCACCTATGCCACCACGGATGTGGTCAACGACGCCGTCAGCTGGATCAACGCGCGCAACACCGCCGGACAAAAATGGCTCGCCTGGGTCGCCTTCAACGCACCCCACTCACCGTTCCACATCCCCCCCGCCAACCTTCACAGCTTCGGGGCGAATCCCGCCACCAACTCGTTGAAATACCGCGCCGCCGTCGAGGCCATGGATACCGAGATCGGCCGCTTGCTGCTCGCCGTCAATCCCGCCACCACCGACATCATCTTCATCGGTGACAACGGCACGCCCGGCCAGGTCATCCAGACGCCTTACGACAGCACCCACTCCAAGGACACCGTCTATGAAGGCGGCACCCGCGTGCCATTCATCATCAAGGGACCCAGCGTGAGCGCCGGCGGACGCACCGACTCCTCGCTGGTCCACGTCGTCGATCTCTTCAGCACCCTGCTGGAACTCGCCGGCGTCCCGCTGCCGACCACGGCGACCCTCGATTCAAAAAGCCTGCTGCCCATCCTCTCCAACCAAGCCGATCCTTCGCGCACCCGACTGTACGTCGAGCAGTTCGATTCATCCACCCCCACCACCGGTGGCCGCGCCATCCGTGACGACCGCTACAAACTCGTCCGCCTGAACACCGGCACCGATGAGTTTTACGACCTCCTCACCGATCCCGCGGAAGCGACCAACCTTCTCTCCGGAGGCGTCGCCGCAATGAGCGCGCTCCATCAGTCGTTTTTCTATCGCCTTCGTTTCAATCTCGGCGGCTACTCGGTTGACGGCGAGGTTCCGGCGCTCGGCCAGTCGTTAGGACCCGCCGGTTTCTCCCTCGTGGTCCCCCAAAATCCGGGCACCTTGCAAACGATGTGGCAATGCACCGATCTCGATTACTGGTCACCTGTGCCAGCGGCCACCCAGGTCATCAGCGGCCCCAATCTCACTTTCACCGCGCCTGCTCCACTGCCGGAAAAGTGTTTCTACAGCGTGCTGACGGAGTGAACCCCGGCGTTCGCCTGTCACACCGCCATCGCCTCGGCGGATTTCCGCAACTCCATCACCGTCAGCGGCGGGACGTTGAGCAGGCAGAGGTCGCGCCTCGAGAGGTCGAAGAGGACGTGTTCGGAAATCTGGAGTGAGAACTGATAGGTGATGAACACCGTGTCCGGCCCCATCGCCAGCGAGATGTTGGCGAGCAGCCTTTCGCGCAGGCTGCTTTCCATGATGGTGAACGGGATGCCGGAGACGATGTAGTCGGGATTGGTAATCCCCATCTCGTCCAGGGTCGCCGCGAGGTGCAGCGCGTCCGCGTGGACCACGGTCACCCGCCGGTCGTGGGCGAACTGCTTTTCCAAGTGGGCGGCGAAATGATCGTCCAGCTCCACGAGGATGAGCTGCGACTCCGGATTCATCCGCCGCACGATCTGGCGGGTGTGGCAGCCCTCGCCCGGGCCGAGTTCGATGACCACCCGCGGTTTGGAGAAATCAATGCGCTTGGCGGTCTTCCGGGTCAGGAATCCGGAACTCGGGACGATGTAGCCGACGCGGATTGGGTTGGCGAGGACTCGCTTGAAAAAAAGTAGGCTCATAGGAACGTGCAGGGAGAGATAATGCGGAATCAGGCCGCAGGTCTAGCGCGAGATTCAGGATCAAGGCGCCTCTAGGGATTTTAGCTCGATATTTCGGAACCAGACCGGCTGACCTTCCGCTTGAAGCGCGATGTGGCCGTATGCGAGAATTTTGGGTGCTCCGGCGTCCAGCAGGTCCGTCGCGGGGGCGTTGTCGTTGTTCGGATCCAGTTGGGGCTGTTGATAACGAAGAACTTCCACTCCGTTGATGCGGTGGATGATTTCCTGGCTGCCATGGAC